>JASMLX010000146.1 GCA_030748495.1 Candidatus Poribacteria bacterium
AATTGCTTTGCAAGCGGGTGAAATTGAGAAGGACCTACTAGCCAAACTCAACAATGAGAAAGAACAGGACCAGTCTGTCCGTATCCTGGTCAAGGTAGCAGGTAAGGCGAACGATTGGAAGAACAGGCCACTTGGTGCTAATAAACTCAGCACATTAACAGAATCTCGCCGGTCAGACCAGGCAGAGATCAGCGCTTTCCTACAGAAAAAGCGATTGTCGGGGGATGTCTCAATCTTTAAGGCTTACACTGTCTTTAACGGTTTCGCTGTTAGTGCTACCAAAGATTTGATCCGAGAGTTAGCGGCACGACCAGATGTGGAGTATGTGCAAATTGACCGGTTGCACGCTCCGCCAGAGATTAGCCCGATGGTAGGAATACCTGAATTGACTTGGGGACTCGAAAAAGTTCGGGCTAATAAGGTCTGGGAGGAACTGGGGGTTACAGGCAACGGGGTAGTAGTCTGTGTCATCGACTCTGGGGTAGATGCCACCCATCCCGCCCTAGACGACAATTGGCGAGGGGGTAGTAATAGTTGGTATGATGCCAGCGGAACTTATGACGGTAGCCCCTCACCATCTCCGATCGACCCACTCGAACAAGACGGAGGCGGCCATGGCACTCATTGTACTGGAACTATCTGTGGGAATACCGATCAACAGATTATTGGGGTCGCACCGGATGCACAGTGGATTGCAGCTAAGATATTTCCTAACGCTTTTGACTCAGTTATCATAGATGCATTCGAGTGGGCGATGGACCCGGACGGTGATCCTAACACGGATGATGCCCCTGACATAACCAGTAATTCTTGGGGCGGAGGCGGCGGAAGTCAAGCCCTGAGAGACAGCATCGCTACGCTCAATAGCTTGGGTATATTGTCCGTTTTTGCGGCCGGCAACGAGGGGCCGGGTTCCGGAACCGTTAGCTATCCAGCCGCGTGGCCAGAGGTCTTTGCCATCGGTGCCACCGATGAATCTGATCAAATAGCCTCCTTTTCCAGTCGTGGTCCCAGCGTCTTCGACGGTGTAACAATTAAACCCGATGTATCGGCTCCCGGAGTCAACGTACTCTCTTCGTTCCCGGGTGGAGATTATAAGCGACTGGGAGGGACTTCCATGGCCACCCCACATGTATCAGGAGGCGCAGCCTTGATGTTGGAAGCCGATTCCAGCTTAACACCCGACCAGATTCAGACAATTCTAGAATCAACCGCCATTGATCTGGGGGTGGGAGGTAAGGACAACACCTTCGGCCATGGAAGGGTCGATTTCTATGAGGCCGTGGCCTCGGTTTCAGTTGATAAAGCGCCTGTATTTGGCGACCCAGTGGGTCTAATGTCAGCCTATATCGAGGGTGATCAGGTAGAGATCCAGCTACCGGTTCGCGATCCGAATCCAACAGATATTACCTTTACCCTAACAGGCGGTCTGGATAGTCTGCCATCTGGGTTGAGTCTGACACCAGGCCTGGACGATAGTAATGTTGGTTCATTACCGGCTACACAACGCATCGAGTTGAAAGGGCAGCTAGGTTACGATTCGGTTGGTTCTTATACCCTGTCATTCACCATCAATGAAGCCAACACCAGCGGTACAGATACGATTGACCTCACCATTGTGATCGCAGAAAATCAACCGCCGGTAGTTACTGTTAGCGGTCAGCTTGAGTATAGCGAAGGAGAGGCATTGAATATTCAGATCAATGCCTCCGACCCTGATATCGATGCCAACACAGATCCTAAACTGGGCCGGTCGCTACAACTGACAGCCACCGGTTTACCCAGCGATGGTAAGTTTTTCGATTATGGTGATGGATCCGGGCTACTGACTGGCCAGTTGGGCTTTGATCAAGCAGATAGTAGTCCCTACAATGTAGATTTTACTGTAACCGATGGTGAATCGGCCTTGAACGACACCGAAAATGTCGACCTGGTTATTAATGCGATTAATGCACAGCCAGAGATTGAACCGTTGCCCGATCTGCAGTTCCCAACCGGGGCCACAGTGGAAATCCCGGTTCGCGCTTACGACTCTGAAGGCGAATCCGTTAGCCTGCAGATTGGCGAGGAGGATTCAGACAGCGATGGAGTCGCGGATGAAGACTTTAATAGTAATGGAGTTCTCGATTTATTACCCAACGGTTTAACGGTCCAGGATAATTCAGATGGAACCGCTGAAATTATCGGCACATTAACAGCCGAAGCCGGTGACTACCTGGTGGTGGTCGTAGCTACTGATGACTCTGATCAGTCTACAACGGTTGAATTTGTGCTGACCGTTTTTGGCGCGCCTGATTTTGCTGATGTTTCAGACGTCGATTTTGGTACGGTTGAGTATGGATCACCGGTGACACCACAGACAGTTGAGATCGTCAACACTGGAACTGCACCGTTGGAGTTTGTGGTCTCTGAAGCGGGTAGCTTATTCATACCTCCTCAGGCGCCGGAACCAGCTGCTGATTTTGACCCCAGTCAAAACCAATCCTGGCAAACGGCATTGGTTGAAGATAGCCGGGATTCAGCACTGGCCGCGCCGCAGGTTAGAAATACACCTGCTGAAACCGATGGTTCCTGGCAATGGACGCTGGACGCGATTGCCGAACTGAAAGCGGCGGCTGAAGGTCTACCGACTTACGATGCAGTAGATGCCGGACCGATGGTCACCGTGGTGGAAGAATCGGTCGGTGACGGTTCGGCGGATCTGGATATTGTGGCCATTGAGGCCGGCCTAACACCGCAATTTCTCACCTTACGCCTTAACTATGCTACCGCCCCCGATCTGGATAATTTCTGGCATGAGATTTACCTGGATACCAATCAGGATCCACTGCAGGGAATTGACACCAGTCTTGGATTTGCCAATACCGATCTGGGAGCAGAGTTTCAGATCTATTTGGATGCCGACGGCGCGTACCTGTACGACATGGTTTCAGCCCAAGCCCTAGCGGTCTTAAATTTCCACCTTGATAACAATCGGCTAACTTTTTCTGTTCCGCTACCCGTCGTTCAGGATGACGGTAAGTTGAACTTCTTTCTGGCCACAGTTGACAGACAGGTTTTCGCGTACGCGGAGCAGGTACCAGACTACGGCCATGCCAGTGCAGGGGGACCGGTTGAGGACCTGGATCTGGTCATTTTTGATCCGGCCGAAGACGATATCGGTGGTCCTGACATCCATGGTGTCCGCGCCTTTACTCTACCGCGATCTGGCGGGCCGGCCCAGACTTTAGTTCTCCGTGTTGGATTAGACGCAGCGGGGTTAGATTCGGACATTGTCGGATTTATCGGTTTTGACATTGATCAAGACGAGCGAACCGGTTCTCGCCCCACCAACGCGCGTCCTAACCAGATGGTAGGCGCAGAATTTGAAGTCGCGCTTGGTTTTGGTAATCCCAATCAAGCCTGGGTCATCGACACGGTCGAACGGCAAACGATAGGCCTGGTCGACGTTCATCGTGATCCTACCGGGCTCTATTTGAAACTACCGTTGAGCCTGCTGGACAATGACGATGGGGCTATTAATCTGAGCATGGCCTTAGGAAATCAGGATGGCCCAACCGATTGGGCGCCGAACGCGGGCTACGGCTTGGTTGGTCGCCAAATCCCGTGGTTATCCATCGCCCCCATGGTCGGAACCATTGGAGTAAACCAATCTATCTCCATGAGTATAACCCTGGATCCAATTCAACTTCATAGCGGCGACTATGAAGGCAGATTATCGATTGCGCATAACTCGCCGCTCGTTTCAACTCAGCGGTTGACCGTTAGCGCCAGGATAGAGAATACGCCTCCACCGGTGCTGACATTTGCGCCCAACCAGTTGGGTAGTATGCAGACGGTGCAAGGAGAGGTAGCAGAGGGAGTGCTGACACTGTCTAACAACGGTGGACCGGGGCTGGAATTTGAGGTGTGGCCGTTGGCAGGGCCAGCGACCACGCTGCTGGCTGAAGACCCAACTGATGATGGAAGCCCATTGGCAGAAATCACGGCTGTTAGCGGGATTCAGGTTGCGGACACCCTGGCCCTGCGAATTCATTTAGCTAATGAAGTTGACCCAACCACCTTTGAACCGCAGCTACACCGGCTCCTACTGGACCTCGATGCTAACCCTAACACCGGCACCTCAGCCGAGGATTGGGGGGCTTTGACTTCACACGGATTGGGGGTGGACGCGGTGATCGGGCTATCGGTTCAGCAACCGTCTAAAGACAATAACACGGGATCGGTCGATAGACCACGACTAAGCGCCACCTTGATCGATGTCGAGGCTGACCAGGTGGTAGCGCATTTGCCCGCCAAATATAGCCCGACGGAAGTATTGGTGGAGATTCCTAATCGATTACTGGCTGAGATTCTATCGGCCGGCCCCCAGCCAAACCTGCTGGCAGGTTTTGGCACCGATTGGGCGCCTGATCAAGGGTCGGTCCCGGTACCTCCAATGACGGTTAGTACAGAACTAATACCGTCTTCAATTTCAGGCCCCTCCTGGTTGAAGATCGACAAGGGTTACGGTGAGATCGGAGCCGCGGATAGCCTGGAGATAGCCATCTCGGCCCACAGTGGAATGCTGACTGGCGGCTGGCATCATGCCCATTTGCGGCTCAACCATAACAGTAGTGGTGAATCTCAGGCCGAAATTGTGCTCTTATCGGTAGCGGTGATCGGGCCGAGTTTGGTTGTCAGGAACCGCAATTTAGACTTCGGGCCGGTTGGGTTTAATTCTACTGACATGGGAGCAATAACAGTTGAAAATCCGGGCACCGCGGATCTGGAATATACTGTCAAAGAGGCCAAATCAAGCTTTAGACCTTCCGGGAACCCAATCGAAGGGCCAGAGGTAGATGAGGAGTTGCGGCGCCAGCAGGCGTTGGCATTCAAGTCTTGGCGAGAGAATCGCTCCAAATCCGGGGGCGTACTGCAGGCCGGTAACCTATCACCAATTCAGCCGATGCAGGTGGAAGAGATGTTTTTGGTAGTGGAGGATTCTGCCGATGACGCACCTGCCGGCGGAGATATTGTCGGCATTGAAGCCGGTTTAACCAGCGAGGTGTTGACCCTACGGCTCAATTACGCTAGCCAACCCGACTTATCTAATTTTGGAACCACTGTCTTTCTGGATACCGATCGAGATCCAACCACAGGCCTGCCGGCGGAATATATCTCTGAGTTTACGGATATTGGTGCTGAGTATGTTATCACAATTTACCCCGGGGACGGTCAAATTTATGCTGATGTGGACGACGTTTCCTCTTATGAAACTGTATCCAGTTCATTAGTTGAAGTTGATGGTTCCGCTTTAGAGTTCTCAATCATCTTAACCGACATTGCCGATGATGGTCACTTGGATCTTTTCGCTTCAGTTTCAGATTTCAACAATTATGTGGATGTCGAATCTGTGCCGGACGCTGGTCATGCATCAATTGCACCATCCAACGTAGATCTAGACTTGATCTCCTGGTTGTCGGTTTTACAGCCCAGTGGTCTAGTTGGAGTAGGTCAAGTTGCCGACCTGGATATCGAGGTGGACACCAGCGGGCTGCGCAACGGCAGTTACAGTGGCATTCTGGAAATCGAACATAACGATATCAGTCGTCACTCACAGACGGTTAAAGTGGAGATGCAGATCAGCGATGCCCCTGATCCCGTCCTGACCATCACACCAATCTCTATTGATGCCACTATTAATGAAGGGCAAACCGGATCTGGCACCCTGGAACTGAGCAACACCGGTGGTCCCGGACTGGACTTCAAAATTGAAATCGATCGTAAAAACGGCCCTGCTGGCATACTGGGGCAATTCTATATCATAGATGCGGATGAAATAGAAGGCACAGACAATCATCAAACATATAGCTTGGATGCCTTTGAAGACTATATCCAGCGTCAAAATTTGCAACCTGTCCTGACTGAATTATTTGAGACTGTCGATTTTCCTGACACCGGAAATTTATTGAAACATCGTAACGGATTTAATACGGGGCTAAGCGATTGGTATCTGGGCCGCTTTAGCGGCTTTATCAATATTCCAGCAGGTGGAGACTATTTATTTCACGTTAACTCGGACGATGGGTGTCGGCTTAAAATTAGTGGTCAAACGGTTCTGGAGCACCTCTATGGACGTAGCTTTCGCGAAACAGCCGGCGTGTTTACCTTTGTTGATGCGGGTCGATATCCGTTTGAGTTAACCTTTTTTGAAGGCCGCGGTGGTGCAGGGGTATCTCTGGAATGGACTCCGCCCGGCGGGACACGTTCTTTCTTAACCTCCCAATCCCCTATACCGTGGCTCTCGGTTCAAGTAGGTGAGGGGGATGGCCGAGGCGGCACGCTGGCATCTGGAGAAACCGTACAGGTTTCGGTCGGTCTGAATGGCGCTTTCCTGCGACCGGGTCAATATAAAAGTGCTGTAACCGTCTACAGCAATGGCGTTTTGGGTGGCCCCTCGCGCCTGCCTGTTACCTTGACTGTCACACCAGCCCAAGCGGCAGAGATCGTCATCAATCCGCTGCAATTTAGTCAAGATCTGTTTAGTGGTGAGACCTCAAGCCAAAACTTGACCATTGAGAACGTGGGCGAAAAGAGTCTCGGCTTCCGCATCTCTTATCAAGGAACTGAGGTGTCGGGAGTAGCTTTGACCTCAATGCCGGAACCGCAGGCCGACGATTCGCAACAGCAATCGGTAGCCGATGCCACCAAGTCGCCAGCCAACACGACCCCCCAGGCCAGCTTTGTTCACAATACCGGGCGGCCAATTGCGGTGGCTGGCGGAATCGGGGATCGATATTCGATTGAAGGATGGTACCAGTTTGAACTGGACCAACTGCATCAAACCCTGGTTGACTTAGGCTACGACTATGTCGACGTCTACTCAGTTGCAGAGGCCAGGCAAGCTGGAGCCAGTACCCTGATTGTCAGGTCTGGTGCCGCTGGCGGATTGGATAATGCCTATCCTTGGGACGAAATGAATGAATGGGTGCAGAGTGGTGGTGGGCTAATTCAGCTTTTTGATTGGGTCGACTATTTCTCCAACGGTTTGAGATCGATACCAATGGACCCGATAACGCTGGAGAATTTGGCTGCCGACCACCCAATTATGTTGGGCCTGCCGAGCTCATGGCAGGGCTACGGTTATTTCCGTTATTGCAACAACTCAAATGATTATATCGGATACGTAACCGATAGCTCCCTGCCCAATTTGGTACGAGGACACGGGTACGATCGTGTTGTGTCGGCCACCTCGGTGGGTGACGGACGGGCGGTCTATATCGGTTTCAACGTCTACGGCAGAGACGCCGGGGCGAATGACACCCAACTGCTAGATAACGCCTTGAAGTGGTCGCAAGAACTGCACTGGCTGACAGCCAAGCCTTCGCACGGTGTTATTGAAGGTGGAACCTCGATGGACCTGGAGATTATGCTCGATGCCCGGCAACTAGAGGTGGGAGACCTGATGGCCAACCTGATGGTGAACAGCAATAGTAACAACCGCCCTCAGATCGAAATCCCCGTTAGCCTGAGCGTCAGCCAACCGACACCTCCGCAAATAGACATCCAACCGGCAAATTTAGACTTTACCCAGAATACGGCACAGCTATCGTCGGACCCACTGACCATCAGCAACAATGGTCAAGCCGCACTGGAATTTAGTATCGATGGACCGCTGGCACCGGTTCTGGCCACCGACCCGGTTGGGAGTGAAGATGCACCTGCCAATTTTGATCTGTCATCAATTAGTGGTGGTAAGACCAATGACAGCATGGCCCTCAGTTTCAATTTTGAGTCGAACATCGATTCAGCCGATGTCAGCGGTTTGTTATTACTGGATACCGATCAGGATGCCGACACGGGTGAACCGTCGTCCTGGTGGGCACCTGACACCGATATCGGCGTTGACTACATGGTCATCTTTGCCCCCAATCTATTTCCCAAAGGTACAGTGGTCAAATGGGTGGATGACTTTATCTTCTCCAACAACCACGACCAACTGATTCGTTATCTGCCAGAGGGGGTTCCGCAATCAATAGAGGTGGTGGGTGAAGTCGACATAGAGATCGATCAGAACCACTACAGTTTCCAGATTCCGCTGCAGATGATCAGCGATATGTTCGATCTAGCGGAGGATGGAGACCTGGACCTGGTGGTCAATCTGCTCGGCGATTATGAGACAGAACAGTTACCCAACTATGGGCATGTGTCGGTCAACGATGTCTGGGCTGGAGTGGCGGTCAACTCCTGGTTGTCGGTCAGCCCGTCTGCCGGCTTGTTAACCCGTGATCAACCGACCATGGACTTGGTGGTAACGGCTAATTCTCAGGATCTGCCGGCCACAGTCTATACAGCTGATATTGACATCGATAATAATAGTTCCAATTCACCGGTTTCAATTCCAGTCACTCTAACGGTGACGGCACCGGTACTCACGATCAGTCCCGGCACGGTCGATATCGCCCTCGACTTCGACATAACAGACGATTCAGCCAGCTTGACGCTCAGTAACGAGGGCAACGGCCCCCTGGATTTTGAGGTTGTGGAGGCCGCCTATACACCACCGGCCTCCAGCCTGGAAACCGGTCGCTTCAGTCCAACGGCCAAGACGGCCGCCCAGCGACAAGCTATTAAGGCCCAGGCCCAGAGCCTGCCCCTGTTTAAGTTGGCCCAACTGCCGGAGATGGACTTGGTGTTTCGAGATACCGAGGTGGAGACAGGTCTGGCAACGGGCGCAGATATTGTGGCCGTTGAAGCCGGCTTGACAGCGGGTGCCACTACTTTACGCCTGACCTACGCAGGCCCACCCGATCTGCAGGATTTCCAGCCTTTCGTCTATCTGGACGTCGATCAGGATAGGACGACTGATTTTGTGGCTTGGATCGGAGCAGATGGCACCAGTATCTATGACCTGTACTATGAAGCAGTGGCTCTATCCGAAACCCGCCTCAGCGGATCGAGTGTGGAATTCTCCATCCCACTCGAGGCGGTCCAAGATGAGGGTGAAATTAACCTGTTCGTTTCAATTGAAGATGTTAATGACGAATTCATACAGGTGGAACGGGTGCCAGCAACACCAGATAGTTGGGCTTCAACTAGCCCTGACACCATTCCCTGGCTAACCCTTTCAGCCCTTGCGGGTCAAATGACGGCGGGTGAAAGTTTGGACATTGGTTTGACCATCGAGACGTCTGAGCTGAGGAATGGTTTGCATCAGGCGGAACTAAACATAATCTCCAACGATCCCACGGCCGCCAGTCAGACGGTAACCGTCGGCTTAACTGTCAGTGGTGCTCCCACTCCCAGCATGGTACTTTCAAGCGCAGGTTCCACTGATGGAGTCTCGGCCATTAGTGTAGATGGCGTGTCGTATGGGCAAGAGGTGAACCGAATCTTGACCATAGAGAACACGGGTGGGCCGGGCCTTGATTTCAGTATTGCGGTGGCTATTGCCGAGGTGGGCGACCCAGCCATCGACTGGTTGACGGTAATACCGGCCAGTGGAAGCATAGGCAAAGGGTTGAAGAGAGAGGTCGAGTTGACCTTCGAGGCCGGCCAGGCTGATGCGGGTCAGAATCTGGCTAAGCTGGTGATCCAACATAACGGCACCAGCGCCGGTCCCATTGAAATTGCGGTCGATTTTAGCGTACAAACGGCGGGGATTGCCCTGAATCAGAGTTCGTTCGATTTTGGCTCGGTCGCCTTCGGTACCGATCCAGGCAGCAGCACAGAGACAGAAACTCTGACTATCTCCAATACGGGAGACGCTCCGCTAAGCTATAAAATTATAGACAAAAACGCTGGCTTTACCGCTCCATCCAGTATCTCCGTTCAATCCCAACCCAACAAGACCAAGCCGGAGACTCCATCCAGCAGTAGCGGTATCTTGAATACGGACAATAAACAGAGCCTGAATCGGTTGCGTCAGTTGTTGGATTCGCTGGAATCCAGCCAGCTGGTCTTCAAGGAGGACTTTGAACAGGGTGGCCGCTATCCATGGACTACCGAAACCTACGACGATCCAAATACCGATCAGGACGAAAGCTTACTGGATCTCTGGCATCCGACAGATGCCAATTTCAACAGCCCCTTCACCAGTTACTGGTGTTCGGACGGCGACTCTTACGTCGACGATATCAGCAACGCCCTGATCAGTCCGCCGATCGACCTGATCGATCAGCAGATGGCCCCAATCACCTTGCACTTCTTTGAAAACTACGATACCGAGCCAAATTATGATTTTGTCATGGTCGATATCTCGACCGACGGTGGCGCTAGCTGGCAACACTTAAGGGGAGATGGCAGCTATGAGACACCGAGTGGCAATAGTAGCGGTTGGATCCAATCGACGATCGATATTTCAGCCTATGCCGGCTATCGGGTGCATCTCCGCTTCCACTTCCGTTCAGATTATAGTGTGAGTGGTGATGAAGGCTACACCGGTTGGTTGGTGGACGATGTGGTAGTCACCTCCGGTGTCATTCCCTGGCTGAAGGTTTCGCCAATCGAGGGTGAAGTGGCGGCCGGTTCGGCCGACGACGTTCTGTTGACCGTGGACGCCTACGGTCTGCTAAATGGCAGCTATACGGCCAACCTGTCGATTAAAAATAGTGCCCCCGTTCCAGCCGGTAGCTCTGATAGTACAGAGGAGATTAGCATCCAGATGACTGTCAGCGATGCAGCGCCACCTGTGTTGTCCGTCTTCCCCGCAGAATTGACCCCCATCTCACAGAGCGGTCGACTGTTGCGACGGAAATTAACCGTCCAGAACATTGGTGGGCCGGGTCTAGGCTTTGAAGCCTATAGCCTGGAGGATGATCAAGCGCGGACCTCGTTGGCCGGCGCGCCGGCAGTCGATCAACAGGCGGTGGCCGCAGCTATAGCAGCCAAGGCGGACGGGGCTGATCCATTGCGTCAACGATGGACCCAGTTGGAGCGACCATCTTCCACTGATAAAGACCTGATCGAACCGACCTCGATTATTATTCCGCCCCAACGTGAGACCTTCCCGCAAATCGATGGCCAGTTTGACACTGACAGGTGGAGTGACAGTGTGATGGTCGATCTCTTCGATGTTGGCCGAAACGAGGACCAGCCTATTGGTCGAGTGTACGCTAAGGTGGCGGCCGATCATCTCTATCTTCTAGCCGACTATTTTGCTATCACCGGTCAAAGTAGTATCGAGAGCAGTAATGTAGTCAGCAGTTTATCGGTAGATCTGGATCTGGATCAACAGGCCGACGGCGCTATCGGTTTGGAATATGACCGGAGCACCGTTACTGAAAGGTTCGACTTCCCAGTTTCTGATTTCGGAGTCGGCATTAATCAGACCGACGACCACCTGATCTTTGAATATGAGATTCCGTTGAGTGGGATGGGCCTGGATCAGGATTCTCGCCTGGCGGTCAGTTTCCTACTGGCCCACTACCAGGCCGATGACGAAGACGGTCTATACGACGACCTGCAACCGGCTACTTCAGGGGAGTGGCCGAATGCCAGCAGCCAACTCGATTTCCTGGATCCTGAGCGTTGGGGCTGGATGTACTTCCGCGGTGTTCCCTGGCTGCAGATTAGCCCCTATAGCGGTAGTCTGGGCTATCGGGATGAACAGATGATCGACCTGGTTTTTAATCTGGATCATCTGCAGGCCGGCACCTATCGGGCTAAAGTAGTGGTTGACCCGGACAGCGGCGACGATATTACTGTTCCGATCGAGTTAACCGTGACCTCGCCTGGCCTGGAGTTAGATTCACCGCTCGAACTGGCCTTCGATCTGGACCAACAGCTCGATAGTTGGCAGGATGAATCGCTGCAAATTCAAAATCCCGGCGATGGATTGCTAACCTTCAACTTAATTGAACGCGGCGCTAGTTTCGAGGCCTTGAGCACTGAACAGGCCACCTACCAGCCGGCCAGCCAGGGTCAGCAGAGCTCCTGGGTCGAGAGCAGACGCCCTCTGGATTTAGCAACTCTACAAGCCCAAATACCGACTGGCGGAATTCCGCTGTCCCCGGTAATGGACAGTCGAGATTTAAGAACCATTATTTTTGACCCGGTCGACGACAGCTACGGTTTACAACCGGACATTGTCAGCGTGGAGGCCGGAACCGGCCCGGAAGCGATGACGCTGAAGGTCAACTTTAGCCACCCGGCAGAGGCTGAAAACACCTACGGTTGGATTGATTTGGATACCGACCAGAATCCGGCTACCGGTTATCCCTGGCACGATATCGGTGTCGATTATGACATTTTACTTAGCTTCGTGGAGCCGGGTTTAGCCTATGTGCTGGAAATCGAGAGCGGCAATTTGCAAGGTCCTATCCAAATGGTAGCCGATGACCACAGTCTCTGGTTAACGGTACCCTGGACAATGATCGGCGGTAGCGGAAGCGATCTGGATATTACATTCGATCTAGGCAACGCGTACGGTCCGACCGACGAGGCGCCGGACCAGGGCCACGGTACGGTTACCTTCTCAGTCGATATTCCCTGGTTGGCACTGCATCAGAGCCGCGGGCAGGTGCCGCCGTCAGGCAGCCTAAACCTGCCTTTCTCCATCGATACCAGCCGCTTGGGTAACGGCATCCACCGGGCCCAACTTCTGGTGCGGCATAATCTGCCGATGGAGAGTGACAGGATAGTGGAAATTGCCGTCACCATCACCGGCAGTCAGGCCCCTCAGCTGTATATCGAAGAGGCCGAATTCCACCTGACGACGCGGGTGGATCAACCGATTAAGCGTGAGATCGTACTGTCCAATGTGGGTGGGCCGGACCTGGAATTTAGTCTGAGCGAAATGAGTTGGCGGCCGGAGTTAATCCAAATGTACCAGATTGTCGAGGATCCAGCTGATGATGTGGACGGCTCGGCTGATGTGGTTGGCGTCATGGCCGACGGCAACACGGAGCAACTGGTGATCGAAGTCCAATTTGCTGACCTGTTAGGTAGCAATCCCTTTAGCTTGGGCCGTATATTGCTGGACGTGGATCAGGACCCCACCACCGGACTGGCCGCTGATGCAGAAGGGCTAAACGGCGGCCCGGAGCAGGACTTGGGCGTCGATTACATGATCGACCTGACAGCCATTGGCCAGAGCATGACCGCTTCGCTCTACAGCACGGATACTTTCGATTCGTTGGGCGACCTATTCGTTACCACCAAGCCGCAGGCCCTGTCGGTTTCCATTCCGCTGGGCTGGCTGGGTGAGGAGGATGGCGGTATCGATCTGGCCACCGTCTTCGACGACGATCTGGCCCCAGATAGCGGTTCGGGCCGGGTGGAACCCTCCATGTTAATCCAAATGCATCAGGTTGTCGATGATCCGGCTGGCGACGGCTTACCGGATGTGGTTGGCGTCATGGCCGACGGCAACACGGAGCAACTGGTGATCAAGGTTCGGTTCGCTGACCTGTTGGGCGACGATCCCTTCAGCCTGGGCCGTATACTGCTGGACGTGGATCAGGATCCCGCCACCGGACTGGCCGCTGATGCAGAAGGGGTAAACGGCGGCCCGGAGCAAGATTTGGGCGTCGATTACATGATCGATATTACGGTTATCGACCAGGGGCTGACCGCCTCGCTCCACAGCACGGACACTTTTGATTCGTTGGGCAACCTACTGGTTACTGCCAGGCCGAGGACCCTGTCGGTTTCCGTTCCGCTGGGTTGGCTGGGCGAAGAGGACGGCAGTATCGATCTGGCCACCGTCTTTGACGACGATCTGGCTCCAGATAGCGGTTCGGGCCGGGTACAGCCCTCCATGTTGATGGGTCAGATCGGTCAAATTGAAGACACGGCCGATATCGGTTGGTTGCATGTTCAGCCCGACAGCGGTCGGATTGGTCCCTATGGCCGGCGATCCGTTACGATCGGCATCGATCCACCCGACCGTGGTGGCGAATACTATGCGGCCCTGAAACTGGATCATAACAGCGCCGACCCGACCGCGCTGATTATCCCTATCACCCTGAGTGTGACCAATCAACTGGCCGTGCTCTATGTAGTCCCGGCCAAAGGTGACAAAGGCGGCTATGCCGCAGACGGGTCAAACAAAAAAGACGACCTAAATCCAGATCCAAATAAGGACCCAGACAGAGATGAGGATTGGCTAAAAGACGGAGATCAGCCGGGAGTTGAAAAACCGGGTAGAGGGGCCGGCGATCGGTTGATGATGAAAATGGGCGATCCCATCTTGTTGCTGGTGGACCAACCCTTCCGCTTCCAGGTTTACGGGCACGACGTCTTCGGTAAACGGGTGCATATCGATCCCCATGAGATCCGCTGGCAGGTGGTCTCTGAAGGTCATCAGCCCCTAGCCGAGATCAAATCCGACGGCCGGCTGTTGGTTCAGCGACCCGGACACGGTCGGGTCCAGGCCCAGGTGGGTAGAGTGCGCGGTCAATCGGCACCGATCACTGTCATCCGCCACATCGATGGAGATTCCACCGGTGGCGAAGCGACGGTAGCCTTCCCCTACGGTCGGCCGGATGGCCAGGTCGACATCCACGATCTGGTCAATTTGGGCGTCCACTGGCAGCAAAATCTGGGCAACACGACAGCCAGCCCGGACGAGTTCCAGGCCCTGGATCTCGCCGGGCCGGAGGGGGCGGGCCAGGCGGACGGCACTATCGATATCCACGACCTGATCGTTTTGGCCGACAACTTCGGCGTCGGCGTCTCCATTAGTGCGGCCCCGGCCCTGGTCTCCAGTCTGCCGATGCTGGAAAACGCGACTGCCCGCATCAAGGCCAGTCGCAACGATACCACCGCTCAGCGGGCCCAATCCATCCGCACAATCGTGGGCAGCGACTTCGAACTGCATCTTAACCTAACCGGAGTCGATCAGATCAAGGCCTACAGTTTCGACCTCAGCTACGATCCGGACCAAATTACAGTCCTGGGTCAGACAGCGGATGAAGGCGGTGGCGACAGCCCCAACTTCATTCTGGGTGATCTGCTGCAAGCGGACCCGGGTGGCAGCCTGTACCAGATTGCTCGCCAGCTAACGGTGGGACCAAGCCCGGATACAGTCAATGTAACCGCCACCGTGTTGGGTCGACTGGCCCAGAACGGCCAGGAACTGGGTCAACTGCAACTGCGGGCCAAGTCGATTGGCCAATCCAGCCTCCGCCTCAAGAACCTGATCCTGGTGACCGAAAGCGGGCGGCAGTTGACGGTGCCGGAGGTTAGCTATCAACTGGTATCGCATCCGCCGGTGGAGGAGACCCGATTGTTGCAAAACTATCCCAACCCCTTTAACCCGGAGACCTGGATCCCCTTCGAGTTGAAAGAGCCCGGCAGCGTGCTGATTACCGTCTACGATGCGGAGGGTGAGACCGTCAGGCAGTTAGACCTGGGCCACCAGGTGGCCGGTCCCTATCGAGGGCCCAACGATGCGGCTTACTGGGACGGTCGTAACCGTCAAGGAGAAGCCATCGCCAGCGGCGTCTACTTCTACCATCTGCAAACCAGGAAACACAACTCCATCCGTAAGATGGTCATTTTAAAGTAAGGAGGCCAAGATGATAAAACTGAATTCGATGACAGATATCCGTCCCACGATCAAAGCTCAGATGAACACCTCTTCCCCTTCTTACCGGCCGCCGCAGAGGGGAAAACCACCGCTGTTATCCCTGTTTGCTCTTTGGCTATTGACGCTGTTGATTAACCTCTGGACACCGCTGCTGGGCCAGGCTCAGGACAAGTCGGCCACGATAACGACGGCTAACAGCAGCAATGTTGTAATTGCGGATGATCCTAGCGTCGTAACTATCCCGGATGCCAATCTGAAGCAACGGTTGGCTTCAGCGGTGGGTAAAAATTCAGCAGATGATTTATACAACACCGATCTGTTAGGCATTACTAGATTGTACACTTGGCATGACAATATTCAGGATTTGACAGGTATAGAACATTGCCTCAACCTGACTGATCTGGAGCTACATGGTAATCCAATCACAAACTTTTCAGGCTTGAGCCAATTATCGAAACTGGAAACCTTGAAATTAGACCATTTAGGTCATAGCAGTGAGTCCCCTCTGGATATACAAAACCTAGTAGACCAGTTAGATGAACTGGAGAATCTGACTCGTTTGGAGTTAGATTCTAACTATAATAGCCTTACAGACATTAGCCCCATGGCAGCCTTGACCAACCTGACCTTTCTTAATCTTTCATCTAATTACTCATTAACCAAGGTTAGCTCAATGTTGCCGGCCTTGACTCA
>JASMLX010000147.1 GCA_030748495.1 Candidatus Poribacteria bacterium
GTCGATCCATCTTTCCCACATTTGTTCGTCTGGCAACTGGTAACCTGAACTCGCCCGATTCAACAGTAAATCATCCTCACCAAGTAACCAAAGCAAACGGTGTTTTTTCTTTGCGAGAAAATTCAATAACAGCTTGGGTATTAGGGTCGTTATAATTACCGCGGCATTTCAACTAACAGTGATTGTAGGTGATAATATGAATATATCTTGGTTTACCTGAGATCTCAGGCTGCCACTATTGATTGACTGCCGCCCACCACATTATATTTCCAGGCAGGTAGTACAGATAGTATTTGGCAAATATTAAAAACAGATCAATTTGGTGTAAAAAGAAAGTGTAAATGAAACTTGGCGACACGACTAACTTTAACCGGGAGTTGATAGCCTGACTACGAGCCGGGGCGTTGGCTGCTACCGTTAGCAACGTCAGGCGCATATGCATTGTGCTCGCCAGCACTCCGGATTAATGGAGAGCGCGCAATCTCGTTCGTAGAAAAGCTGGACATAGATGTTATCAAGCGTACAAACCACTACATGGAAGTATCTTTCGAATTTCGTGACGTACAGTCGGAGGCGTGTTTTCATCTCACGCTTCATCTGTTCAACTTCGGTTACGGGTTTAGACACCCTCTACACAAAATCTGCGGAATAGGGGCTTGGCAGACAATGAAAAGAGGAATTGAAGTGTTACATGCGACAGCCGAGCAGAGATTCATTGGTGCAAACACCTTGCTCAACTTGTCGGAAAGCATCATCGATGAACTGTTTCAGTTTTCGCCTAAAAGGTTGCCTCTGACAATTAGCTCTATCGCTCCCCTGCGAAAAATGATTTTAGGAGTAGCATACTCGACCGGCGAGATGGCTTCTTGACCTTGGTTATTAGATATTTGCGGAGTTCGTTACTGATCATCAACTCACAACTGGGCATGGATAACCGTCAGGGCTCAAGTTGGTGGAAGCCCTGGCAGATGACTTTCCCCCATTTGACGACCGTTGCATACTACCGGGAGGCAAAGAAGTTCTGTTCTTGAAAAAGGCTCAGATTGCTGTTGCCGAACTCTACTAGCGCCGGGGAGATTCTCACCGGCAATTACCTATGGCGATATAGAGAGTTTCACCGTAGCCTGCGATAATGTTCTACCATGTGTGCTAGGAAGTTTGGGTATACTTGAGATTGGTTTGGAATTAGAACGAAAAATGGAGGCGAGAGAATCTATACCTGTGGGCACCGAAGAAGCTCAACTTCGCGTAGCGGCAGTTTTTTGGTCAAAGGAACTCAATGATTACCTGTGCCCCCTGGTAAGGAATCAACAACTTAGGCAGATAGAGGATCATGCCACTATAGGCACGTGCTTCTCTGGCGATAGCGCAGGTTCTCCGATAGCGGATAGCCAATACCCTTCGTGCAGTTAAAGAAGAGCTGGAACTATGGTCACAAACGAATCAGACATTAAGTTTTTTTTTGAATAATCGGATTCTTGCAATGATAGGACCGGAAAAATCGATACGGATTCGTAACTGCGTCTCTATGCGAACTAACGTTTACTAGATCTCTCACGGAGTTGATAATGACCCACTATATCGCGGCTTACGACACGGAATCCGCAGAATGCTTGTCAGCCTGCCGCAAAATTGTTCAGATACATCGTAAGTTTGAAATACCGGGCACGTTTTTCATTACCGGAAAAACGCTGGAAGCCAATCCTAACGAATATCGGGATTTACTTGATGATCCGCTTTTTGAAGTAGCCTCCCACACCTATTCTCACCAGATGCTGCGTGACCATCCATTCTGCGGTCCGTCGGCCCCAGCAGATCAGCGCCGAAACGAGATCATTCTCGGCAAGGCTGCAGTAGAGCGTGTCTTTGAGCGGCCGTGTGTGGGCCTCCGGCCCGGATGTGGCTTTGAAGATGGTTTCAAAAAAGCGTCAGATGTACTCCAATGTCTGATGGAGGCAGGACTACAATATGTGAGCAGTATCCTTTGGGGTAGGGACTATTCGCTGCCCGCTCCGCTGAACCAACCATTCACTTACGCCGACGACGGATTTCCAACCTTGTGGGAGTTGCCGGGACACGGTTGGCACGAAAATCTGTTAAAAAACCACAATTGTTGGGGCGCACGGCGTATTACACTATGGCCTCCAGAGTTTCCCGAGGCAGTTCCACCGACGTTTATCACCAAGCCAGAGGACGAATTTGCAATCAACCGTGTTTTCATAGAGAAGTCCGCCCTGGAGAATCTATGCTTCGTTTCTCTGATTTGGCACCCTTGGTCGCTGGCCGCTTTCGATCCGGAGATGAGAATGCTTGAACTTACCTTCGCTTATGTACGTGAGACTGGGCTAAAGTCGTGTACCTACGCAGACCTTTGTCAACACGCCTCTAAAGAATTAGCAGGCTAAGAGCATGATATGGTAGTCGATGGTGATTGGGTTGTGCGAAGCGAAACACATAGAAGTCTTTTCTATTCGGCTACCTTTTCATCTCTCTGCAACACAGTATCCCCTCTGTCTCGACGTTTGTAGAGGATGAAGGCTGAAATAAGACGATTCTTCTCAAGAGGTAAATTGTAGATTAACGTAAGTCGAATTGCTTTTTATCCTCTCAACGATTGCTATTACTGTAGCTGCGTCAAGCGCATAAGAGATTTGTGTTTTTACTTTCGATGCGATAGGATTGACGCAAAATGGCGACTAACTCCACGTTAGCCGCTATTTGATTCAAAAAAAGCACTAAACTGGATAGCCAAGCGACCTTGTTACTGAAACTTCCGCCACCAAATTAGAAGTGAAATGTTTTTTATTTGTACACTATTCTGAATTCAGGTATCTTAAATTACGGATTAAGGGGAAAATAGATTATGTCTATTAAACAACCGACGATTGAGCAGTCAAGAGTATTACTTAACCGTTCTGATGAAATCATTGTTCGCGGCTGCCAAGGGCACAAACGCAGCCATGATATGCTCTCCATGGGTTACCCTGTCTTTACTCAGCGGGCTAGCGGTGCTCGTTTCTGGGATGTGGATGGGAATGAATATCTGGACTACCTGATGGGTTTCGGTCCCATTTTGCTAGGGTACAACGATCCCGTTGTCAATCAGGCCATCCGAACTCAGATAGAAGAAGGCACGATTTACAGTACAGCCCATCCCAAGGAACTGGAAGTGGCTGAGATGCTGATCGATCTTATTCCAATGGCAGAGATGTTGGGCTTCTTTATCGGTGGTAGCGCCGCCACTTCTGGTGCCGTACGCCTTGCCCGGGCCCACACAGGTCGAGAGAAAATTATCCGGTGCGGCTATCACGGTTGGCACGACTGGACTCAGCCGGAAGGCATCGGGGTGCCAGAGTTAGTTGGCCAATTAACGCTATCGGTCCCGTATGGAGACCCCGACGCTCTGGGAGACTGTTTCAGGCAGCACGACAACCAAATCGCCTGTGTGGTGATGGAAACCATCCAGGGCGACGGCCCACCGGAGGGCTTCTTGCAAGAATGCGTTGACATCGCACACCGGTACGGCGCGTTGTGCGTCTTCGACGAAACTAAAGTTGGCTTTCGAGTTGCGTATAGCGGTGGCAGCGAGTATTACGGTGTCACGCCAGACTTGGCAACCTTCGGCAAGGCGTGTTGCAATGGTTATCCAGGTAGTTTTGTAGTCGGCCGCAAGGAGATTCTGTCCAGTAAGAGTTGCCAATCCGCTTGGTTAGCAGCGACCTTCCACTGCGATCTGCCCAGTCTGGTGGCTCTAGAAGTTGTCATTAGCGAAATGAAACGTCGGGATGGAATCGCCTACCAGTGGAAAATTGGAAACCGCCTCATCGAAGGTGTCAACCAAGCATGTGAAGCCGGTGGGCTGGGCTATCGTTTATCTGGTCTGGGACCGATGCCTAAACCCAATGTGGTGGAGGAAGAGAGGGATCGCTGCATCGCTATGCTTCAGGGTTGTTTAGCCCGTGGTTTCTATCTGCATCCCGGCCACCCGATGTTCCTCTCTCTATCACATACCGAGGATGACGTCGAGGACACGATTATGGCCGTCCAAGAATCCATCGCCGACCTTAAATGAGCAGATGCGCAAATTAGAGCCGCTTGATGATATAAGGCTCGCAGTGTATAGATCCACTCATGTGCGGATACTCCCGCATATTTCCTCCGACGAGGCTAGTCCCAGTGCTGTGGCGTCAATCAGAGTAGACCTACTCCTCTTTTCCCGCGTCGTCCCCTTTGTCCAGGAGCTCTTTCAAATTTCCTAAGACCGTTTTAGCACGATCTCGAATGTCATCATTTTTGGCTGTTTGGCTTAACTTTTCAAGAATACCAATTGCCAGTTGCTTCTCTTCCTGCAGCATATAGGTAATTCCCAGGTAGAGTTGTGCATCTTCGTAAACTTGGCCCTGCGGGTACTTTTGAACGACTGTTTCAAAATTGGAAATTGCCTTTTTGAAGAAGATTTTTGGGTCTAGTTGGCCATCGGCACGTTGCGCATAGTATAGCCCCAAGTTCAGGTAAAAGTCGGATAGATCTAGATTTACCGGTTTTAATGCCAGAATTTGCTCCAACTTCGATTCGGCCAGTTCAACCTTACTTTGCGACAGGTACATCAACCCCAACTCCAGATAGATCGGCAACAGATATCCGCCAGTATTATTGGTATCCTGCTCTATAATCTGATCAATCAAAGGTTGACCTTTGGTTAGATTTTCTCGTTTGATGTAGATTAAGGCTAAATCGGTAGTGGTTTGAAGATCTTGTGGGTCTTTTTGGTGATGCCGAATTAGCTTTTGGAAGGCTTCTTCTTCTGTTAGCGTTTGGCGCATAAGTTGAAGGAATGGCACGGGTGGTCTGTAACCCGAATTGTTGCTAATCAAATCGCCATCAGCACTGGCAAAGACAACCGCAGGGTAGCCACTGACCTTATATTTTTGCTGGAGTTCCTGATTCTCAGGATGTGCTTCATCTTCAGGATTCAGTTTAAGAGCTACAAATTTTTCCGATAATTCGATTACCTGCGGGTCAGTAAAGGTGTCGGCATCCAGCCGCTTACACCAACCTCACCATTCTGTATAGAAGTCGATCATCAATATTTTACCGCTTTGTTTAGCGATTGCGAACCCTTCGGTGGCTGACTTGGCCCATTGAATTTCCGCGGCACAGGTTCCGGTATTGATAATCGGCATCAGACTAAATACGAATATCAAGCCCAATAAGAATATGTGCGAAAACCGAACGGGTGGCCGGTTAATTTGCTGTTTCATAAATAACAACTCCTTTTTCTGATCAATCCTCAGTCAAGCCAAATACCAGGTTGAGAATATGCTTTTGGTCTATTAGCTGAAAGCGATAGTAACATTGGTTGGCTGATTCTCAAGCAGCTTCGATAGCTTCTCGAACCCCTGGGAACTCGTGCCATAAATCAGTATAAGCATCGTATCCGTTTTCAGCACAATCCACGTGGCGCAAGCGAGCAATCGTGGCATATCGTATATCAGCCGAAGTGTTGGGGCCGCCGGTATGCACCACTTGATGATGGGCTAAAATTAAATCCCCAGCCTGGCCTGTCACCTGGATTGGGCCATGTGGCAGATCGACTTTCGGCATGCCGTTAGCCAATAGTTCGTGTCCCTCTCTCTGGAAGAGGCCGGCAAAGAATCGGTGCGATTCTGGCCAGACTGTAAAATTACCCGAATCGACATTAGGCACATCCGACAGATAGATGACAGTAAGAGCGGTAAATCCACGGTGGTAAACCCCCTTGGCTATACCGTTACGACCGCTGCCCAATCCATCCAAATGCCCTCTTGGACTGCCGGCTTCGTTGCCAACAGCAGACGGAAATCGCAGTGCTAATTGCGCCCCACTACAAGGTTGCACATTGCCTTCACCTATTAAGGATTCGGCTAATGGGATAACAAGGGTGCGATTAAACAAATCAGTAATGCAGGGCGCATCCCGTAACTCGTCGCAGAGTTGAGCGACTCGATGATTGACAGGCTCTGAATCCTGACGTTCTGTATTTCCCACTGAATGATTGATGGCACGTAGTGCTACGTCCACCATTAGTTGTGGAATAACCCTCGGAATCTTCAAGAATCCATTTTGAAAAAATTCTTGCTTTTGGTGTCTGGTTAGCATAACAGATACTCCTCTTCCAATTTTTTCATCGACAAAAGACTGAGTTCCCATCTCGCTGATATTGCTAACGGAGTCACTCGGGTGTCGACATTGGTTACACTGTTTAGTGTTTGTTCTGTTCTAGTAAGATAACATTCCAGGAAGCCTTGAGTAAAACACCTTCCAGTTGCCCATTTTTGACCTCTGTACCACCATAAGCCTGTGGCTTGACCTCGTCTGGATGATCAAACGAATTGAAGGCTTTTAAATTCTCGTGTTCTAATACGGTATGTGACATTATCCGATAGTCTTCAAAATCACGCAGATCTCCAATCAGTGATAAGCCTTGATCTAAGTTGCGATTGACAGCAAATATAGTTAATTTTTCGGCCTCTGGATTCCAAACTGCCACAGATTCCAGATAGGGTACTTGACCAAAGGTCGAATCCTCATAAGTAGGGGATTTGAGATTCAGATCGAGCGCAATTCCTCGTCCGTAAGTGGATGCATGTAAATAAGGATAGAAAATTGTCTGGCGATAGATGCCCCCACCGTTCTGCGTCATAATCGGTGCAATGACATTAACCAGTTGAGCGATACACCCAATTTTTACCCGATCAGCGTGTTTGATCAGTGAAATCAGCATACAACCCACCACCAACGCGTCCTCAAAACTGTAAACATCTTCCAACTGGGGAGGTGCAATCGACCACGGTTCTATTTTTCGGTCATCCTCATTGGAGTGAAACCAAACATTCCATTCGTCGAAGGCCAGCATCATCTTTTTAGAGCTTCGCTTTTTTGCCTTAACGTAGTCACAGGTGGCAATCACTTCCTCGATAAAGGCGTCCATCCCGACTGACATGGCCAGGAAGTTGGGCGTATTATCTGCACGGTTGCCAAAATAGGTGTGCAGGGATAAATAATCAACCAGATCGTAAGTGTAATCTAACACGGTAGTTTCCCAATCGATATAGGTATCCATACCTCGGTGTGAACTGCCGCAGACAATTAATTCGATGGTCGGGTCGATCCATCGCATCACTTTGGCCGACTCCTGTGCCAACCGACCATATTCAGCAGCCGTTTTGTGTCCGATCTGCCAGTTACCGTCCATCTCGTTACCAAGGCACCAAATCGGAATTTTGTGCGGATCCGGATAGCCGTGAGAGATCCGGAGATCACTCCAGGTCGTGCCGCCAGAATGGTTGCAATACTCCACTAATTGGCGGGCTGAATTGACGCCACGCGTACCGAGGTTAATCGCCATCATGGCCTGGGTTTTCGCTTTTTTAGTCCAATCCATAAACTCATCGGTACCGAATTGATTTGTTTCTACGGTTTTCCAGGCTAGATCTAATCGTCGGGGCCGCCTACCTTTGTCACCGACACCGTCTTCCCAGTTATAACCGGATACAAAATTCCCCCCAGGATAACGCACGACGGGAACATTTAATTCCCGTACCAAATCGAGTACATCTTGTCTAAAACCGTCACCATCAGCAGATGGGTGATCCGGCTCGTAGAGTCCACCATAAATAGCTCGCCCTAAATGTTCAATGAAGGCTCCGTAGAGTCGGTTATCAACTTCGCCAATCGTAAATTCGCGGTGTAGGATGATTGTTGCCGGTTTCAACTGTTTTTCTCTTGTTGAATTGTATCTATATTTGTAGTAGGGCGGCTATAATTTCAAATGAGTGGGTTGACAAAGTCCGGTCTCAATTTGGCTGTTTAAAAATTTGGGTTACGACAGTAAGCGAGTTGTAATTTCGGTGATTCAGATGTCGGTTTGAACTTTTTTTCCAGGTTGAAAAAACTGGCACAGGCAAAAGCGATCAGCACAAAAATGAGTACCAACACTGTCGACCATCGGTTTTTGAGTTCTCCTACCCATTCTGACCGACCATTTAGTAGCAATAAAACCAGGGCCAACATCGGCATGAACATGGCACCAATGATGGCATAAAGTAGTTGAATCGACTTAAAACTATACAGTAATCCAATCATTGGTATGAGTGTCAACGCAAACAGATAGAGGCGATAGACAGGATTGTTGGCATCGACAGATTTCAAAGCATCAGTTGACTCTCCTGTATTGAGTGTCTGTTCTTTGCTTCTGATAAGAGTATAAAAATCAGTAAAAATGAAAGGAACGGCCTGCCAGACCCCGAGTAAACTACTGAATACAGCCCCCCAAGCACCGATTAAGAAGGTCCATCGTCCAATACCTCCGAGAGGTTCCGAAAGTTTATCGGCCAGATTAACGACCAGTCTCGCCCCTTTTCCTTCCACCTGAATGGTACTGCCGATGATTACCATGGCCAGACCAAAGACGGCAGTGGCTAAGTAGGCGAAACCGAGATCGAGCCGACATGTTTTGAGATCTGCCGGACTACGGCGACCTTTTTCCCGCATCCAGTATCCGTAGCACAAAACGGTCAGCGTTCCTCCGACCCCGCCCATTAGCGCAATGGTCCATCGCAAACCGTCAGTGGAGACAGCGGAAGTCAATGTTCCGTGCGTATCGACGGGAATTCTGGGGACGACCATCCCCTGTATCACTGCCCCCCAGTCTTCGCAGACCAGTATCGCTGTTAGTAAAACACAGACAAACATGAAACCGATGCAAATGGTCATCACCCGTTCGAAAAGCGGAAACCCACCTAGAAGTACCAAAACTAATCCGAGTAGTCCGTGGGCAATTCCGAAAATCACCTTGCTTCGGTCTGGATCGTCAAAGATCGGCCAGATGGCGTGCATGGTGACGCCACAAGCACTCATTAGGGCTGATCCGACAAAGAAACTCCACAGTAACAGGTAGGGTAAAAAAACAATCGGTACCATCACCCCGAGACGATGAACTGCCCCTTCGAGCAGTGTTTCACCCGTTGCTAACTGCCAGCGCATTAAACCTTCATTTAGCACAAACTTTAGGAACGCACCTAATAAAACGGCCCATAACACCGCTGTTCCGAGTTTGTTGCCGGCAAAAGCTGCGGTGGCTAAGTCACCTGCTCCTACGCCAGTAGCAGTGACCAGAATGCCTAATGCAATGACAGAAAATGTCTCTTTCAGACGTGACACAGCTAGAACTTAACCGAGTAAGTCAGTTCACCTATAATACGATTGTACCAATCATAAGGGTTCGGTTTCTCTTTCTGTCCGGGCTTAATAGTCTGTCTCAAGTTACCGTTTGTATCCTCTGCTGAATTGTGAAGATGATAACGGAAGGCTGGTTTTATATTAACTGTACGATGATCTTTCTCGGCTAGCGTTACCGTATATTGAGCATGAAGATAAGCGACACTGTAAAATTCTGCCTCCTGAAACCGCTGCTCAGTTGTGGACCAAGGATAATTCTTAATCTGGGCAAACTCAGCAAAGGTATTGAATACACCAGCCCCTAGCTCTTTGACTGAAAAACCGATATGCCCTACTAAAATGTTGCTTTTCTCATGGTCTTCTCGAAAGAAATCGTCTGGATTCTGACTGACCTGGGAAAAGGAATAACCTCCAGCCAAGTTCATACTGGCAGTTTTACCGATCTTCTGTTCCATCAACATTCCGGCTGTCAAACGAAATGGCTGCCGCTCTCCCCTGGTGCCTTGAGGCTCCAGTTCATCAACTGAACTTAAAGTAACAATAGTTGTTGGTGTAAATGTTAGGCTTTTAGTCGCCTCTATTTTATAGTTAAAGCCTAAAGATGTCTGGTCACTAACGGTTGCGTTATCTTTAGGCTCAGGCCCCTCATAATAGACCGGTGTAGTTATACTATCGACGGAGACAAAGGTTTCCAGGTTAGCATACGATAGAGCCGCTCCGGTAAAGGCGTTGTTACTAATAATCATATAGGGTAAATTGAGGGGGTGATCTGGATAGTAGTGGGTATTCAGCAAGAGATTTCCCTGCAGAGGGAGTTTACCAATGTTGAAGGCGAGTTTGCGTTTTTTGTAACCGATAAAAAGGTTCTGAAAATCGACAGGGCCAGTGGAAGCCGAGCCGTGGGTTTTCGGACTGGCAAGATAGGACGGTGAGTCGTTTCCCATCTTGTTCCAATTTTCCAGGGAGTTGGTAGATAGTTGCGTCTGGAAGTAGAAATGATCAGCCACGTCGGCTTTGATATTGATTCGAGCACGGTAGAGATAATAGCCGTCGACGAATCTCTCTTGTGTCGTCGGTGCCCCGACCGATTTATCCTGGTAGGTTTTCACATCCAGTCGAGGTTGGATGGCGGCATCGCCGGAAAAGTAGATATGGGCCCTGGCTGAAGTACCGGTTAGCACGGTTGCCGTTAGCAAACAAAAGAGGATGCTAGTGGATAATCTGTATTTTTGGCAAAACATGATAGATTTACTCCTATCTTAACCAGATTGGATTTGTCAATATATAAACGTATCTCTCTAATATTATGGATTAGTCGCCCAGACCGACTAAAGTAGGAATACACATCTGTTCTTATGCGAGTCCCTGTTTTTTTCGGCAGATCCATTCGAGTCCGAATAAGAAGATGAGGACGGCTAAAATGAGGGGTAAATCCCAGAGATCAATAATCCTCAGTTGGGTCGTTGCCGACTCTACCAGGGGAATTTGCTTGAGCATTTGTGTTACGGGTTGATCGGAGTCGGTTACTGAATAATATCGACCGCCACTGGCTGCGGCCAACTGTTCCAATACTTTCCGATTAAGCGGAGTAGTGGTAAATTCCTGTCCAGCATCGGCTACCGTAAATAGCGTAACTTCAGGACCCAGGATTTCGACTGACGACTTCGAACGGCCATTTGTCTCGCCAATCGAAGAGGGGGTTGTACCGGGAAGAGTTGCCTGTACCTGAACCTTGTAATCGCCCTGTTGCGGTGGGTTAAAGTATGCCGTATAAAGGCCAGGCTTGGCAAGGTCTGAATCCAAGCGAACCTCTTGTGCCTCTGCCTGCAAATTCGAGTTGGCGTCGTCTACCGTTTCTGGTCGTGTCAGATAAGCGGTGACAGTAGCTCGATTGACCGGCTGATAGTCGGGATCAAGTACGGTGGCACGGAGTTCGACCCGCTCATCCGGTGCATAAGTTGCCTTCTTAAGATCCACCATTAGTCGCTTAGTCGGTGAAGTGGCAACCCATTTAACTATCTGTCGCCAAAATCGATGGTAGCGTGTATCGTCTTTGCGAGTCATCATCTGCCAACGCCAAGAGTCGTGTGGCGTAAAGATCATCACCCGACCGCGGTTGTATTCGTGTCGCGCTAATAGAATCCGTGGGCCAAATTGATTCCGGTCTGAGGGGTGCGTAGCCAAGACGACTGCGCCTGCTTTCGCTCGCTTCACTTTACTGTAACCTATTAGCTCGGGGAGTTGATGCCACTGCCGCAAGTTATCATAAGCGCCATCAGCAAAAGTTAGAAGGGGGCTCTTTCGGCCGGCATCACTTAGTGTGAATTTAAATCGGCTGGGTGAAGTCGGAAGATAGTCGGTCGCCAGTGGCTGACCAAGTTCGATCTCGACCGGTAAAACACTGGCAATAGGGGTAACCAAATATGACCCTTCCCGATTGGGGTGGCTTAATGACAGAGATCCTCCCAACAGCAACAGCCCACCACCTTTGAGACGAACAAAATCCGCGATTTGCTGCAACTGTTGGTCGGTAAATGCTGTTGCCGACAGATTGCCAATAATGATCGCGTTGTAGTCGAAGAGTTCTGTTCGGGGAGCTGGGAAAAAAGACCCTGTTGTGGTTGGCGATGTTCCAGCGGAGGCAAAACGGGTTCCACCGAAATGTTGGTTGTCTAAGTTACTGGTCCGGTAACGGTCGGTCAACAGGATATTGGGATCTTTCTTCAGAGTTCTCTTTAGAAAAGAGAACTCCTGTCTTGGACCTCCTTCCAAATACAAAACCTTTAGTCTTTGGCCAGGGACAACCTTCAATAGTAAATCTTGACTATTATTTTGTGGCACCATCTCCTCAGCTTCAATTTCGACCCGATACTTCTGAACGCCAGCTCGACGGGGCACAAAAGAGAGTTCGGTGCGTTTGAACCGCTGGTCTGTACCGAAATCTACCTCCTGGCGACTAACAACTCGACCATCGTGAATCAGGCGCACATTGACCGTGGACGCTGTTTTACCACTACGTTTAATTGTTAATGAGAGCCTGGTAGGCTGATCTTCTTCGATGATGGACGGTGGCTTTACAGGTTGCAACATAAAATCTGGAAAGGCCTCCTCTGAGCCGACTCCAACGGCGTGGATTGGAATCTTGCGATCTCTCATCTGGTAAGCCAACTTCAACAGGTGTTGGGGGGCAAGTTGACGACGGGTCTGGTCGATCCCATCGCTGAAAATGACAATCCCGGATAATGGCAAGTGCTGTAACTCTTTGGCTACATTGCGAATAGCAGTCTCGAGATCGGTTTCCCAACCGGTGGCACTCAGGGGTTGTTGGGCGGGAATTGGGTAGGCAACGCGGTCAAAACCGAAAGTTCGTACCTTGAACTTTTCCTGCAATCTCAGGTAGAGACTATCTTGCCTAACAGTAGACGTCATCGGATTAAAAAGGGTCTGGTTTACCGTCTCAATACGAGACCTCTGGTCTGGCAGATCTGCAATTTGCATGCTTTTGGATTGATCGACTAACACGGCTAAATAGCTAGCTTGTCGCTGGGTATCATGTAAACGAAGGAAGGGCTTCATCAGAATCAGCAGGAGCATCGATAAGATCACGGTTCTCAACGTAGTCAGAAGTACTAGGGAGAAACGGCTTATCCGGTGTTGCACCGGCCGATAGGAAAAATAGGCTAAACCGGTTAAGCCGATTAAGATCAGCAACAGACTGAAACCAGACAGAGGATAACCGAAGGCAAACGTTCCTTCGGTAAAAATCTGGTTCGACCATTCGGTCGGCAGAAGTGTGTTGAACAACCACTCAGTCATTGTAGACAACGATGTGGCGCGATTGTACTGTACTATTGGCCCTTCGAACCAAATACTCGTGATCGGGCATCAGCTAATAGTGGTTCGTCCTGTTCGGCGTGGGGGGGCGTAGAGCGCTTGCTCCTCCGGTGTCGGATCAGCAATTGGACACTGGCCATGCGGAGATCCCCACGATAGGAATCCAGGCGAATACTTGAACAGAATCGATCTTCTCATTCGGTCACTTCGTTTCCACGGTAGGGTTCCGTGGACAAGCGCTTCGTTAAAGACGACCACAGATCCAGCCGGAGCCACAATACACTGTACACATCCCAAATCGTCTTCCACAGATAAAATGGATCTCGGTGGTCGATAGTTAGACTTATGGCTACCGGGAACGCAGGCAAACCCGCCATCACCCTCCTGCACATCGGTCAGTTGCCAGGCTGCTACGCAGAGTCCGCAGTGCATCCGACCGTGAGCGAAGTTATGGTACTGACTGGGATCAAACGTCATTCCACCGTGTAGCCAGTGGCCCTCTGTACCTTTAGTCATCTGGATCAAACCTGGCCCATGATCCAGTCGAAAACCCTCCCCCAAAATCTCGTTTAAGATGCCAACCACGCGGGGATGCGATAACATTTTACGAAACGGCTCACACCACGGTCGGTCAAAGGATAACGGATTCTGGCGAAATTCGCCCCTTCCAGTCTCTGCTGTTAACGCTAGCGAGTCATGGGATAAACCTGGTGTTCGATTAGCAATTAGATCGCTGTGCCGTTCGGTAGCTTGGTTCGCCGCTTTCACCTCCTCTGGTGTCAGCACATCTTCGATCACAATATATCCCCACAAGTCAAAGAGGAATTTTTCTTGTTCTGTCATTGTTCACTCCTATTTTCCACTAGATTATAAATTATAGCTGAATGGGTTTTTAACTCAAGGACAGTGGACCGGCTATCACCATTCCGTGCTGTCGGCTGAAGAATCAAAGCTGGCGGTATCCGGGAGAGTTTCAGGCTCAATCTGGTGAGACCTCGCACAATCCGGCAAGAGGCTGAACGATCGGGCATTAATGTGAGTTTATCACAAATCGGAATAAAAAACACCGGGATTTTCATCCTGATGCTTAATAGTGCCAGTCGACTACTGACACCTACCTTCAGTAGATAGTCGTATACTCGGCGTGCTTTCAATGGCGTACTCTCCGGCTTATGCCAGGTGCTGTTGCTGGGCCAAAAGAGGCCTCTCTTCGATAGGATTGCGATAGACTGACACTATTAGACTGGCGCTTACTTATATAGATCAACGACCAATTTCTTATTAATATCCTACATAAGGAGGCTGAAGTTCCTATGGCTAAGGTATCCTCAGGCACTTAACCTGTCAGTCAAAGCAAGATTGTTATCTGGAAAGGTATTCTCGATTTACCACCTTCTGTCCCCATCCCAGAGGTCAGATATATTCGCTAGTATCGGTGACTACGGTTGAGTCAAAGATAAAACTGTTACAACAGCGATTCAGCTAACTCGATGGCCTTACCTACCCATCGACACGGTACTTCTCTAGCACATCCAGATCCAACTCACAACCCAACCCGGGTGTTTGAAGTACGGGTGTATAGCTGTTGGTAAAAGTGAATCCTTCGGTAATCAGATCATCAACCTGTGTCCAACTGCCGACAAAATCACTTACCAAAAGGCAGTTGGGCGCAATGCTGGCTGCGTGTAGATAAGATTTCTCCAGAATACCAAGATCATTTCCTGAACCATGCCACACCGGAATGTTAGCCGCTTGAGCAATCGCTGCCGTTTTAACGAAGTTGACCATTGAACCGCCGAGGTTGAGGTGGGATTGCTAAAATAATATAGAGATGCTTTTGTATAAAAAAAGTAGAGCCCAGGACAGGTCAACAACCATTATGGGATACTTGGAATAACATCCTGTGCGCCGTCTGAATCGGGCCAGATAGCGACTGACATTTGCATTTAAACTTTCTATTTGAGTGGTCTGTTTTTGGCCTCTAATCTGTTCCGCCGAGACAATTTGTTTCTAGATCTTAAATCCATCGGTCGCCATTTGAACAATGCGGTGGACATTGAGTTTGCCAAGCAATCTGTTCCAGGCTTTCTTACTGCTACCGCCAACGTGTAGGTAATAACTTGCTGATCCAATCTGTCGATCGCAACCCAGAGCCATAATTCCAGAAATTCCTGGATATTGTTTCCAAATTGTTTGATCCAATTGAGCCGCTTGACATTACTCAGCCCTAATATACGCCCGGTACCTGGTGACCCATTGCCCTCCAAAGACAACTAGATTGCTAATAGCTTTTTATCTAATCGATCTCCATGCCGGTATGATTAAGTCTAACTTATGGCCATATTGTTGGCATTTGTACCGTTGTCTGTCGGTTACTTTTCTGCTGTTTACTTTGTTATCAGATCCACCTTTTGG
>JASMLX010000148.1 GCA_030748495.1 Candidatus Poribacteria bacterium
GGCCCGCAGTTTTGGCCCCAATGGGATAAAACTTTACTCTCAAATGGCTGGCGGAAACGGCCGCGCCAAACCATCTTAACCACCGCTGAAATTATGACTATTGTGATTCACTTTCACTAAAGTCATGACCGAAATTTTAAACTTTTCTCTCTTCAACAACTTCCAAAATATTGACGCGGATTGGTTCCAAATTTAGTTTCTTACCCACCATTCATTACACGGGTCAAATCTATTTGGCTTCCGTTGAATTTTTTCCTGCCCACCCTCAAAGGAGAAGCCACAGGAATTTATTTGGTTGATTCAACCATTCTAAAAGCGTGTCACATCATACCAGAGCGACAGAATCGGGTCTTGAGAGGAGTTGCTACCAAAGCCAGATCAACAAGAGGTTGGTTTTTTGGCTTTAAATTGCACTTAGTGATCAATGATGTGGGAGAGATTATGGCATTTAAAATCAGGGCAGGAAATGTTGATGATCGAGATCCAGTGGCCGATTTAAGACGCCAATTGTCAGGTAAATTATTTCAAACTTTGATGGCTCAAGGAGTTCAATTGGTGACTGGTGTCAAGAAAAACATGACAAATAAATTAATGTCGCTCAGGGATAAATTATGATTAAATAAACCTGGTGTAATAGAATCCGTTAACGAGCAGCGTAAAAATATTTGCCCGGTTGAGCATTCACGTCATCGAAGTAGTTGGGGTTTGATGACAAACAATTTGGCGGCATTGTGCGCCGATGCTTGGCGACCCAAAAGGCAACAATTGATAAAAATATCCGGGGGCTAATCTGCTAATGTAATACTTCTGCTTATCCACAATTGACGTTACTAGGTGAATAGATCGGTCGGTTTATAGAACTAACTTGTTTAAGGGTTGAAATTACCATAGGAAGGATTCCACACCACATTAGCGAAGAGGAGACCGAATGGACCTGAAACGGAGGGAATTATATCTCCTATGTTCGGAACATCTATACTAATTGTGTGATCTCACCGTCAGAAATTCTAGATAGAGGCGGATAGTTTCGAACCGTAGTAGCTGACAGAATCAGGGATGTCTATCCTTCCGCTTTTGTGCTCCTAAAGCGTAATACTGATGGCTTTTCTTTCTTTAGATGAGGCGTATGCAGCCTGACTGACCGCCACCCCAGCCAAACCTTCCCGCAGGCTGGCACCGGGTGAGACATCGGTTTTTCCATCCCGTACACAAGTGGCGAAATGAGTCCACATACCGGTTCCCGCTTGTCCGTCGTTGTACCACTCTCCTTCTTGCAAATTGATCGGTATTTTGTCTTCCTTAAATCCATGGTGTGTTAGGTAGCGGATACGGCTCTGGTCTAGAGCTGATATATTTCCTTTCGTGCCAACTAGTTGGAATATATTTTGCATCTTTAACCCGGCCATACTACCTGTCATACATATCATTTGACCTCCCTGACACCGGGCCAAGATATTGGTGAATTCCACCGCTTTCTTATCGGGTTTAAAGAGACCGGTTTGCTGGTGGGCTATCACTTCAACAGGTGGTGCCTCCGTCCACCACAACGCCAAATCTATGGTGTGAGAAAGGGCATCTAGGATGCCGCTGTAGTGTTCGGCAAAGAAGTACTGTGGATTGAAGAATCCGCGCTGAAGGGAGACATTGGCCTGCACTAAATCAATTTGTTCGGTCAGGACTTTTATCTGCTGCGCAAAGGGAGTAAAGCGTAACTGGAACCCTACCATGGCCACCACTCCGTTTCTCTCGGCGATTTCGCAAACAGATTTCCCCAATCCCACGTCGGCCGCATAGGGCTTTTCAACCAAAAACGGTTTGCCTGCTTGAACAACATCCCGCATCACTTCGACGTGATGCCGGGTATGAGTTGCAATCGCTAATGCGTCGACATCATCCCGTTGAATGGCTTCCCGGTGGTCTAAAACGTAACCGACGCCGAAATCGATCGCTGCTTTTTGGGCACGAGATTCATCCCGATCACAGACCAGCACCAGTTTTGTTTCTTGACATCTTTGGATTGCGCGCGCGTGGCTCGGACCTCGCTGTCCAGCACCAATTACCGCGAGTCGAATTTTATCTGACATATATCTTTTCCTCACTCACTTTGCTACTACAAGAAAGATATCAGTTACCCGTGTCTAACCCCAATTCCTATTTTTTAACCGCTGGCTGAATTATGCTTCAGCATTTGCCAGTAATTCATATTTGGCAGTGTTTAAGTTTTGAAGTGAATCGACCTGGTCCTTCAAGAGAGAATCGCATGAAAGTGGTGTTAGCCGAGAAAAACCGTCTGCTGCCTCGGTGGCCACTTGTTCCCATTGCCAATGGCCCGTTGCCGTCAGCGCCGATTGAAGGTGTCGAAACTGGTCGTTGGTAAAAAGGTCAACCGGTAATTGGTAAAACCTTGTTAGGGAAAGGAGAACCTTCGGTGTTAAAGGGGTTCAAAATCCAAGGAGGGTCGCTCATTCGAGACGCAGCGGTTTAAACAGCCGGTATTCGGCTGGTTCGCTAAGTTTCTTTAGCTCTTTTTCAGATTGACTTCTAGAGTAACCGCATCGCCGACGGTGGTCTTTCCTGATTGTATTACAGTGCAGAGAACGCCTCCTCGGCAGTCCGGTTCTAGAGCCGATAAAAGCCCTGGTTGGGCCTCTTCCATCCGCTGGCAGGGTGTCGTTTCGCCGTTGATTTCCAGTATAGCGTCGCCCACGCGTAATAGCTGACCTACGGTGCCTTGCAGCGAAACCCCTTCGACCAACAGGTTGGAGCGGCGGGTGGTCCAGGGCAGCGCTTTACCCACTTCGGCGCAGGCCAGTGCCCAGGACTCGGCCGATAAAACGGTTACCTGTCGTTTTTTGAGTAGTTTTCCCCGATAGTCACCGGTAACGCCGTCTTCAACAGTAATCTCCGCTTGGGTTAGTTCTTCCATTGGTGCTCGGGACTCGTGGCGAACAGCGATTTGTTTTAACGTTCCTGCCGACATGGCGTGCCTCCTGATATCGATCAAGTAATGAATGACTTTTGGGCTTCGAAGGTTGGGTTATTTACTGGAATAAGTTTACTGAAATAAACCGTTGCCGGACGATCGCAGTTGTGATTTTCGCTCTCCATCTACGGCTATAGTTAACGGGTCATATGATAACATGCAAAGGTAAAAAAACCATCTCTGTTTGCTGTTGACGTCGAATTATCACGCCATTAAAACGGTCAACACGCCGCGTAACACGGTTTTGAAGTGATTAGGATAATAATTAAAACAGGGGGATTACCGGTAGTACCAAACAAGTGAGAAGAGTAAAATAACCCAGCACAATTATTTTAGCAATAATTTAGCAGTAAAAGGTGAGGCTAGAAAGTTGGTCTGCTTTGGCCGAAATCAATGGTTATATGATTAATTTGGGCAAAGCCGACAAGGGTTGTACATCCCGCAGAACCCGATGGCTGAATCTCAGGGCTGTGTCATGCCTTACAATTTATAGGGGTTTAATCGATAAAGGCAAAGTGTAAGTGAGAAAAGTATAAAAAAACAGACGGCGATTCTAACAATAAAAGGTAAAGGTGGAAAATGTTGGATCTGCTTTGCCCCTACGGAGGATAGGATAGATGGTATTGATACACCTGAACAACACCTTTATTTTTGTGAGTTATTCCTATGAAGACTGAGTTTAATCCCGTTTTGATGATAAGCCATGCACAATATCGTCCGGTGATGGGCATCCCCGAATGGGTGTGCTACTACGCCAACTACGACCAACCCTGCCCTGGCCCTAAAACCATCTGGTGGGCGAACAGGATTAGCCATTTGTGACACGCGTCATGGAACAGATCTGCCCGCTTCGACAGGCCATCTCCCTGGGTGGTGATTACGGTAAGCCGATACTGGGCTGCTTGGGTATGAACCATCATTACGGCTCAGCCGATTACGCCGCTGAAGAGATAAGTAGGAACGCACTGATATCCTACTGGAAATTCAGCGTATCGGCGTCGATGGGTTAGTACTATTACAGGCAGATCCCCATACTGATGTACCACCCGGCGCTGGTCGAGCCTTTCATGGCCAAACACGTTATCGATCCACAGCAGCCCTAATCTCGCAACCCCGATGATTTTCGATCCTGGTTTCAGTATCGGGCTGATGTTCTAACCGGGTTTATACAACTCTTGAGGCCAGCGGTGCAGGAGCAGAGGCTGGGACCGTCCTGTCCCATTATCCTCTATGTACCGGATAATGCCCCTTGGTCGATGATCGCCTATGGGTTGGATATTGAAAGATGGTGTGCTGAAATCTAATCGACGGGTTGATGTTGAGTCCATTCCCTTTTTGCTGGGATGACCTTGGGCATTATCGTTAAAATGGCGCACCGGCATAAATAAGATATGTATCGGTAGTCTAGGATCCAAGAAACTGGTTGAAAGCCAGGTGTAGCAAAATACTGTTTTTTTACCCGCAGCCGGTTTACGACTGGACAGACAAACAATATCAGACCGGTGTGGATGCGGTCAGGTCAGTCTTTATCAGAGTGAAACCATGGTACGGATGGCTTACCTGTAGGAGACCGTAACTTCTATTGGGGATTGACAACTGGTTACCCAACGGGCTACTGACCTACCCGCTGCCGATTATCCGGCCGATTACCCCATCTGCATGGATTGGCATACGCACCTACCGGAACCACACAGCATTGACGTGGCGTAGGTCGGAGACACGGCCCTGTGATTGACCGTCGACCGTTATTTTTGGGCGATCCACATGCACTGTGGCTAGCTTGGATTATTTGTTGACCGTTACAACGTGGGCAACTGATTTTTGAGAATATGCCAGATGAATAATTATAGATTAAACCACATCTTTGACCCACTACCTATTTCTTCTATCAACTGAAGTTTGACACCTGATATCCAAACTCGAAAACTGATGGTCCTGAAGTAGCCTCATTGCAGGGCTGGATTTTCTCCGATATTTTTTATAACGAAATATCCCAAACTATTATGATATTGACAGTGCCAGGTTTTGTGTGATAACTTTCTGAATCTGATCAGTGCCCCATTCCGATGTCCATGTTATGGAGCCAACATTTAAGAAAAAACAGGAGTAATACCTACATGAAAATTGAAGATCAAACACAAACGGCAGAGGAAGTTATCAATTCAAGCCAGATGGAAGAAGACGATGAAATGTTTACTTTTGACCATCTCAGTGGAATTAGCCAACAAGACATGGAGCAGGTGGCACGAGAAATTCAAGCCGAGTTTGATCTGACTGTGCTCGCTACAGCCTTGAAATTAGGTGATCCGGCTGTCGCAGATAAAATTCGTGGTTCAATGAGTATACAAATAAAAAAGGAACTTGACGAGATAATCGAATCACTACCCAAGATGAAAGTTAAAGAGGTAGAAGACGAACAGCAGAAGATTCTTAACCTGGTCAAAAAGATGGAGACCGAGGGACAAATTACCATCAACCAAAGTGGTGATTCGACAGGGGACACCTGAGGACCTGTCGAATCATCTCCCGTGCAGGAGATAGATGAGGTCGAAGCATCCCCTGGCTGAAGTCCGCGTTGGCCTCTCAGTCGAGAGAAAGTCAATTTATTTTATGATAGCTTACCTGCCATCGTCTACCCCGACATCGTCCCACTGAAATCAATTGTAAAAACCCTAATTGGCCTGGGTGACAGATCCAGGCGTGATGGTATCTTATCTATTAAGCCGCAAATTACAGAAATTGATGACTTCGCATTACGGCAGTTCTTACAGATGGCCGTTGATGGCCGAAATATTGAAACGATTCGACAACAGGCAGAAAAAATGGCCAGGATTAAGGTCAGTCAATTGTCAGAGTATTTCGAAGTCATTACGGAGGGGGTTGTAATGATTGCCTCTTCCGAGACACCACCTGTAATGCGTGCTCAGCTCTCTTGCTGGGCTGGAACTGGCATTTTTTCTGAAGAGCCATTTGCAATCTCGGCAGAAAATTATAACCCCCAATCTGATAGTAACAGCATTGTCTATTCTAGCCGTCCACCACTGGGATTAATTGCTGTGGGGTTAATTGAAATGGGAGCAGCAGCTAGGCGAGGCGGTATTTTGTCTATTGAACCAATGATTGAGCAAATCAAAGATTCAGCCTTATCGGCCTTTCTACAAATGGCAGTTGATGGCCGAGATGCTGAGACAATCCGACAAAACGCAGAAAGGACGGCGGAGATCAAGGGTAGGCAGTTGTCTGAATATTTTGAAATTATCACTGAGGGAGTTTTAATGATTGGCAATAGTGAAACGCCTGAAGTCATACGACAGTATTTGTCCTATTGGGTTGGAGAGATCGATGGGTAGAGCAGACCTTCCGCCTGAGGAAATTACCCATCGGTTAGACATTGCGAGATCGATTGCACTTCAGGCCGGTGAAGTAACGCTCCAACATTTTCAAACCCGGCAGCTCTCAGTTGAACGCAAGCCAGACGATTCACCGGTCACTATCGCTGACCGGAAATCGGAACAGCTACTCCGCCGAGAGATTCAAGCCCATTTCCCGGAAGATGCCATTTTAGGGGAGGAGTTTGAAGATATTGAGGGTCATTCTGGTTACCGCTGGATTTTAGATCCCATTGACGGAACCAAGTCTTTCATCTGTGGCATTCCACTTTACAGCACCCTGATCGGCATTGAGTTCGATGGTGCGGCGGTCGTTGGTGTGATTCACTTGCCGGCCTTGCGAGAGATGGTCTATGCTGGTAGCGGTCAGAGTGCCTGGCATGTTGTTGGTGATGCCGACCCGGTACCAGCAAAAGTCTCTGATCGCCAAACGCTGGCTGACGGCTGTTTCGTAATGTCTCAAGTAGACCTATTTTCTGAGTATGGCCGACAGGACGCCTACCATCAATTGGAACAGAAAGCCTATATTACTCGCTCTTGGGGTGATGGTTACGGTTACCTATTGGTAGCGACCGGGCGCATCGAAGTGATGGTGGATCCGGTAATGCACATTTGGGATGCTGCAGCTATACAACCTGTGATGGAAGAAGCCGGTGGCACTTTCACCGATTGGCAAGGCAATCCAACCTTTACCAGTGGTGAAGGCATCGGCACTAATGGCAAGGTTTTAGACGAAGTGCTGGCCATCACTCAGAACTATCCCAACCGGCACAGCCAGACCTAGCTCAACCCTTGTCTGATCTAATCAGTTCATCTTTTCAGACGGCCATACTGGATTGGTTCGACATCTACCAAAGAGATCTCCCCTGGCGTCAAACGAACAATCCCTACCATATCTGGGTTTCCGAGGTTATGCTTCAGCAAACCCAGGTCAACACGGTAATCGACTACTATTACCGTTTCCTGTCCAAACTTCCGACGATTTATCATTTAGCTGAGTCTGAGTTAGACGATCTACTCAAAATATGGGAAGGATTGGGCTACTACGCACGTGCTAGAAATCTGCGGAAAGCGGCTCAGATTGTGGTGACTGAGATGGACGGTCAAGTCCCAGCCGATTATAATTTTTTTCGCCAACTGCCAGGTGTCGGCGACTATACTGCGGCCGCAGTTCAGAGTATCGCTTTCGGCCAACCTTTTGCCGCAGTAGATGGTAACGTCAAGCGGGTCTTATCCCGCCTGTTTCGGATAATAGAGCCTGTCAATGCGCATAAGTCGCAGCAGATTTTTCAGCAACAAGCTGACCATCTCCTTTCTGCCAACCGTCCTGGTGCCTACAACCAGGCAATGATGGAACTGGGGGCCACGGTATGCCGTCCCAAATCTCCCGGCTGTACAATATGTCCTGTTCAAGATTTTTGTCAAGCTTTTGAAAAGGACGAACAAGGTCTATTTCCTGTTCGACCAGCCAAAAAGAAAATTCCACAGTACCGACTGATCTGCCTAGTCGTTGTCAAAGATGACGCCGCCTTAGCTACTAAGTCTGTGCTAATCACCCGACGTCGCCCAGATGGGTTGCTAGGTGGTCTATGGGAATTTCCCAACCGAAAAATCGATCCAGAAACGGATCGAATCGCCGCTTGTCAACAGTTCGCCCTTGAAGAACTCGAGCTGCCCCGGAATTCAGACTTGGGGACACCGATCTTCCTGACACAGGTTAAACACACTTATACACACTTTAGGGTTGTGGTAGATGTTTTTTTGAGCTACTATCAACCTTGCTTAACCTCTGTCCCTGAAGTCCTAGATCCAGAGGTTGCCTATTCTCCTTCAGATAAGGACGGATTATTGCAAGAGGACACCGAACTAAAGGCTGCTTCGCTAATAGATTGGTGTATGGACGAATCCTTTCGTTGGGTAGCAATCAACCAACTCGACCAATTTCCCTTTACAGGTGTTGCTAATAAGTTCTTGCCACAAGTTAGACAGATAAACACAGCTTGAAGCCAAACCGACAGTATCACAAAGGGAATCCGTTTACGATTCGTTACTTGCGAATCTTACCTCTGACTCTCATCTGGATTGCCCTTCAAACGGCACTCTACGGCTACATTCACCTCAACGGTTTGGGGCAGTTTATCGCGAACCATCTGCCTGTTGGTAGTGTTTTCTTCTTAGTTATTTTCGCCTTTTTACTCAATCCAATCCTTTTCCGGTTTGGATCAACCGCGACATTTAGTACAGCTGAATTAACCCTCTGCTGGGCCATGGTAACCGCAGCTGCTTCTGTTCCTGGCTATGGGCTAATGGAGTTTATTTTCCCCTATATTGCAGCCCCAGCCTATTTTGCTACCCCGGAAAACCAGTGGGCGGAATTGATTCTTCCTCATCTGAAAGAATGGCTTTATGTCACTGATCAATCAGCTCTAAGCAAATTTTGGATTGGCATTAACCCACATGACCCAATTCCATGGCGGATTTGGGTCAGGCCAGTGGCTATCGCCACCATTTTCGGGTTATCTTTCTTTTTTTCAGTCTGTTGTTGGGCGGTCATTCTACGTCGTCAATGGGCGGAGCGTGTTCGGTACACCTTTCCGCTGGTACAAGTCGCCGCCAATTTAACCCAAGCTGATCTAAATCAAAAAGCGTTTCAACCAGTTTTTCATAGTCGGTTTTTTATCTTTGGTATTACATTGGCCGTTGTGGTTCATCTAGTACGAGGACTGCATCAATTCTATCCCTTTTTCCCTAGTGTCCCGCTCGACTATCCGATACGGCAGTTCTTTCCCAACAAACCGTGGCGGGCCATCGTCGACGGGTGGCCACTCTTATTTCGACTTCGGTTATCGGTTGTTGGCGTCACCTACTTTTTGCTACCTGATGTGGCCGTTAGTATCTGGTTCTTTTTCTTATTCTACAAGTTTCAGGAGGTAGCGATCTCAGCTTTCTCTATCACCCGGGTCAATACTCAGCAACAGGTAATGGGTGCGGTTTTAGTATTAGCAGCCATATCAGCCTGGCACGCACGAAAGCATCTGATCGCTGTCTGGCAAAAGACCTTTACCGGCTCAGCCGATCCAAACCTCGTGGATGATTCCAACGAGCCCTTATCTTACCGGTCTGCCATGTTGTGTATGATCGGTGGTTTTATCTTTATGGGAGGAACGGCGGTTATCATGGGAATGTCAGTCTGGATGGTAGTGTTGTTTATCCTGCTGATGTGGATCTTGGCCACGACCGCTGCTTGGCATGTCTCCAATGCGGGATGCTTGCTGGTCAATGTGGGCTTCACCCCCTTCAACTTTTTTCGCCTGATCTTTGGTGGACGAGCATTGGGGGCCCATAACCTGATTTTGTTGAGTTTCGATAGATCCTCTATTCCCAACTGGTCGTCACAATCTCTGATGGCATACTCAATCCAGAATTTTCGCTTGGCAGATGCGCATCGTCTTCCACCTCGGAAAATGCGATTGGCACAGTGGATGTTATTAGCGGTTATATTGTCGGCCGTGGTTACGTTCTTCACCACTTTGACCTGGATTCACCGTAAGGGTGCAGTCAACTTAACCCGTTGGATTTTTAATGTTGGCCCAAGCGTAATGCGTCGGTCAATCGGTGAAATTTTGAATCCATCGTCTCCGAATGTATCTGGCATATTGAGCGTAGGCATAGGTGGGATCATCATGTCAGGACTGATTGTTATGCGACAGCGCTTCTTGTGGTGGCCGCTTCATCCGCTCGGTTATGCGCTTGGTGTGACCTGGGCACCATCCCGGCTCTGGTTTTCGACCTTGATCGGTTGGGCGATTAAGTCTCTGATCCTGAGGTTCGGTGGGTTTCGTGCCTTTCGGCAGGGTCAACCCTTCTTCCTAGGCTTGATTCTGGGTGAGTACTTTATGACTGCCGCTTGGCAGATCTCGGCTTTGAAAACAGGTATTGGATACTGGAGTGGTCCACCCAGTTGAAGATTACAAGCAGTGAAGCCCTCTGCTAAATTACCCCCGGTTTTTTCTGTGGGTAGATTTGACCAAGGTTGCCGGTTCATGACAGCGAGCAAGTGCATAAGAAAAGTACGGATCTACTGAATTTAAGTAGGAAAAGGCTAAAATAAAACAGAATATTTAGGTAGATTAAGCTGCTACTTTTGGCAAGAACCAGTCAAAAAGAACCACAAAAAAAGCCTTTGACAAATGAAACAGGCCCCCAAATCGAATACGAGCAAACCAGGCTCTAATCATTCGATTACGGGAGCACCATTTATGAATGATCTATTATTTATTTTGGAAAAGGAAAGGAAAAGGATTCAAATAGAGGAAGAAAAATTGAGTGCGGTGGTTAAACGGCTATTATCAGTAGTTAGCGAATCCATTGCACCTTTATTATATTACCCCAGGGTAAAAGTATAACGAACCTTTCGATCAAAGGCCTCCAGTTACGGCTAAGTTTAGCTTTGAAATAAAAAAGGCTCTGCTTTTGTTGGATCGAGGAACCCTTTTTGAAAAATTACGTCAGGACCTCAAAGAACGGTTAAAAGTAGAGGCCAATCACGAAAGCATCCAAACTTTAGTTGAAGCCGGAGATAGAAAGATTACTACGGATAAAGCTATTACCGTGGAACAGATAATAGACTCATTAAAGAATGAGGCAATTCTTAAAATCAAAATGGGGCCGCATCTCTGCAACTTGATGGTTGTATGGTTCAAACACGAGAAGATAAGTGGAAAGAAGTCCGTAACGGAGGTCTCTTTAGAGATAAAGACCGGACACAAACAGATAATCCGCACAAGAAAGTAGTACATAGTACATCAGCGATATGTTAGTGTCTTTAACGCTAGATGGTGTCCTGAGATTATCCCAGGATTGTTGGCCAAAGGAGTCGAATCTGGTAACATCAAGTGGCGAAACAATAACCAACCGACAGCAGGCGGCGATGGAGACTGGACCCAACATGGAAGGCGTGTGTTTTGGAACCCGGCTTACCAGAAATATCAGCAGCAGGAAGCCAAAAATGACAGCCTTTCGAATTATAGGACAATTTTGGTGGTGATGAAAAGGTATATTAATGATTCCAATGCAACTCAAGTGACAGCAAATTCTCTTTTTCAGGACTTTATTAAACCGGCGAGGTTATATCAAATCATAGAGGCTCAACTAGCGGTAGGCTCATGATAAATGAAGATTGACCTATAATCTAAATTGCCCTATCATGGTCATCACGTGTAACAGGTTGGCCTGGAGATTCTAGGGATTGGGAACATCACAATTGCCAAACGGCTCAATTGACTCCCCTCGGACGAAAATTGTTAGGGTTAGACATGTGGGAATAAATAAAAGAATTTCTCTAATTACCAAATAGTTGTTTTAAGCAGTTGCCAAAGTTGAAGGAAATTTATCTTTTCTAGATAAGCAATTGGATCTTGACCTTTTTCTACATGTTGATCCTGCTGACGGAATGAACCGTAAAAATTGGAATTGAATACATCCAGTGTTCTAAATCAGTCAGAGATTTGTTACTAAAACCGGCTAAAAAATCTTGTTTGCTCGATTGGATTATGATACCAGTCAATGATAATAAAGACGAGTTAGATGAATTACTAATAAGTCATATCACCTAGGGGAAAGGTGAATTTTAAATAGAGCAGGTCTTCGCCGAATTCTTTCAGGTCAGCTACTAGTATAATGCTAATGTAAGCAGCATCTTACAGATACACACCGTACACATTAGTGATTTTTATATGGATTCTAGCATTCACGGTCTAAACCTACCAATATATACGGGAGAAAGTTAATTTGTTATGATCGACCAAACGAATATTACCAATCAAGAAATTGAAGAATCTTTTAAAAGAGATGGTTATGTTGTAGTCGAAAATATCATTCAGGATCACGACTTGGAACCTATTCGGAAACACATCAAAACAAGGGTCGAAGAGTATGCCCATGAGCAGTATGCAGCAGGTAATATTTCGTCGCTTTACAACAGAGAATCTTTCGAGCGTCGTTATGCTGTCATATGTGAGGAATTGTCAATTTATCCTCGCAGTTGGATCGGCCACACGTACGGCCGCGAGTTTTACGATCTCTATAATTTGCCAGGTATTCTCCACGTCTTGAGCGTTATACACGGTCCTGAAATATCTAATATCGGCAGCCCCGCGCTGAGAACGAAACTACCCGGCAGTGTGATTACTTCGTTTCCCTGGCATCAAGATAGTCAATACGTCGACCAAGCTACAATTGGTAAAAAAGAACGTCATACTGAGAACTTGCTAATGGTCACAGTGTGGGTACCTTTAGTCGAAGCTACAGTGCCAAACGGTTGCTGCTGGGTCATTCCAGGCAGTCACCGTTGGGGATTATTGGATGGAGTCCGAGGCCAAGACAGCAACATACGCATGGAAGAAAATATAGAAGGAAGAGGCCAGCCGACTCCGGTTCCTCTTAAACCTGGAGGTGCACTTTTTATGTCCAATCTGTGTGTACACACAAGCAAGTTGAACACCAGTAACGGATGTCGTTGGAGTATCGATTTCCGTTACTTTCCCACTGTGGATCGAAACAATTTTACACCTGAGCAAAGGCAAGCTGCAGAGTTTGTCCGCGACAAAATGCGCCGGGGAGGAAAAGAACCGCTAGTGGTGCTTACCAGGGGACACAAACCGAGCTGGGAAGAATGGGATACAGCCAACCGGAAACTACAGTCAAACTCAAGGCATACAGATTAAACTAAAATCACGACTCGGGCTATGCAAACATAAAAGAATAAATGTTTTAGCCGTTAGAATCAATTTTCAACTAATTAACCATTGATGGTAGTGGAAAAGTAAAGATGGTGATTATCAAGTAGTTTACGAATCACCATCTTTACCCTCACTGGAAGTCTGAAACTCGTATCTGGAACATAGCAGGTGTGGGATAATTAGGTGGGGGGAGCACCAGTTGGTAGTCTTTTCCTTGTAAACTGCCCGGCCCGAAGCATACGGACAAACAGATATAAACTGATCTGGAATTTTACAGAAAGTCCCTGTTATTTGGATTCAGGTTACCTCGGTCGTTATGCAAATGACTTGGATGTCATTGAGTCTTGGCTGCTTTTCGGGAAACAATCGCCAAAATTCGAACTCTATGACCTAGGACAAGATCAGTGGGAAAAGAGGAATCTATCCGGCAACTCCACATTGACCGAAGTTGAAACTAATCTGAGAGCTAATTTGCACAAATTTCTTGATGAGACTGACGACCGAATCTTGGAAGGACAACTTCCTAACTTTACAGGAGAAGTAGTGAAATCGATGTGGCTCAAAAAAGATGACAATACATATCGCTTAAATTTCGATGTAACATCGGAATGTCGCGAACGACCGTTCGAATTACTTTATGACGTAGGAAGATGATCAACCTACGTTATTCGAATCCATTGATGAAAATTGACGATCGTGATCCGGTAAACACACGCGACACCTTTATTCTCAAGTATGGAGGCTTAGGCCTTTATCGGCGAACCCCACCGCTATTTTGGGCTTAGTGTTTGGCGAATTCGGCAGATAGTAGTATCATCAGTATTGCAGGAGCTATATGGAAAACACCAACATACATTTGGTATGGTTGAAATTGAGAAAAGTTCTTCTGCGAAAAACCTACTTAATGGTTGATTTAGCATTTCTAGATGCTTCTTGATGCTTCTTGATCCAATTCGGGTAGCTAGCTGAAAATTTACTTCAGAATCACCATTTTTCTGGTTTCTGTGTAGTCGCCTGCTTGCAACTCTGATAGAAGTAAGTGCCAGATGACACAGACTCACCCGTTTCACTCTTGCTGTCTCAGCAGATGGCTTGGACTGCAGCCACATACTTTCCTGCTGTACCTGTCCTGGCTGTAGTTGCCATAGATAGTGACAGTCACTGCCGCATCATCAGCCAACTCAAAAGGTATTCAGGTCTCTGGATTGAACGGGTTGGGATAGTTGGCTAGCAGTTGAGTTCTGGTGGGAAATCTCTCTGACAGTATGGCTTTCAGGACATTGAGTGCTATCTCTTCTGCACTAGATCGATTTGGATTAGACTCTAGTTGGTCCATGGCTGAAGCTATGTGACGCTTTTGATCTGTGCTGAGCTCGATCTTAGCCGCTGTGGCTGGTGCCGCCAGCAAGGACTTACCGAAGTTTCCTGCTACAATCACCAAATCGAAGATATTGACAGCATCATCTTCATTGACATCTCCCATGATACCAACACCAGTCTTACCAAGTGAGCCGGCCGCAATCACCAGATCAAAGATATTGACCATGCCGTCACCGTTGATGTCGCCCGTTAGCTGAGGCTGAAGACTTGTGCCTGGGACCTTAACTTCTCCATCACTCTCCGAAACCTCGAGTTCAGGTTTTTCCGGCAATTGCAAATTGATGACGGCAAAACCCTTGCGGATATCAGCTAAGGTAATAATCTGGGTCTGGGAGGCGACAACTTCCTTCCCTCCTTCACCTTTCAGTTCTACCAACAGTTGATCGCCAGCCGCCACTACTACCCCCCCTTGCAGGTCAACAAATGCAACCTGGTACTTGCTCACCGCATTGGTCTTAACCCTTTGTGGATTCAGCCCTTGCTGGCTTTGGTTGCTCACCACTACCTACGCCTAACCTCTCCGCTCCTGTCACCTGTCCTATGACGGTAAATAACGTTACTTCAGCATAAATTGCCACTGAACACAGGAATAGGCAAACAAATATTAGGGCCGATTGGACTTGCTTTGGCATCACTCCTTTCAAATCCTCCGTCCCAGGTCTATTTTGAAGCTTACTTCAAAATTATCATTTTCCTGACCTGGCTGTCATTGCTGGTGCTTACTTCTATTTATTGTGCAATTAAAAAAGAACAGGTCAGTAGTTAAGGTTTGATTATATTAACCTGAATTCGGGATTAAATGTAAGAAATTAAAAAAAAGATCCTCGGGCTTGTACGCCCTCACTCTTTTCTTC
>JASMLX010000149.1 GCA_030748495.1 Candidatus Poribacteria bacterium
GATTTTAAATACCTGTTTTCGAAAGCTTGTTTCATATGTCATACCCTATTATGGCATATTATATGGATTTAGCTATAAGTGCAACTTGTGCGGTTACAATGTCGTCCGTGGTGATATGCACATTAAACGATCCACAGAGTTAACACCTATAAGCATGTGTCTTGTTGTATTGGCGGGGTAAATCAAGTTTTCGTTTTCCGGCCAAACTGTTTAATGTTTCTCCAACCACGACATATCAGTGGGTACACCAAATAGCTGAAAGGATAGAAGAAACTGTAGTTCTTACTACTTCCTAAGGTTTTTAAAGTGTATCAGAGGAGACTCTTACCTATCTATTAATGGACACTCTCAAGAATAAAAGCATGCGGTGCGTTGTAAAGATGAACAACATACGACACTTTACACTTTTCACATTTGGATTTTTCGTCGGTTGCAATCGTGTTATGTCTAGCTTTTCCGTTCTCTGGGTTTATCCTTTCAGCATTTTATGCCGATGACGGCATTATGCTACCATATTACAATGAATGGCTTGCTTTCTAGAAGCCATTTCAAAACAGCCTCAATGTAGTGAGGATGCAAGCAAGGTGAAAGAACGTTTGGCACATATCTGAATTTCTTCGTCCCAACTAACAACCAGTCTTTGCCAGTTTGGCCGCCAGGCAAAAGTAGGTTCAACCTTCCATCGACGCCTGTCAGGCCGCAATTTGCCACCATCCTCACCTTTCTTTATCTTATTGTTTTACGGTACGGACAGATCAATTCAATGCCGCCTTTCAACCGCCTTTGGCCAAGAGGATCACTGTCGGGCCCCTTATCCGCTATGATGCGGACAGGATTTTGCCGCGGCCGGCCACCACCATCCACTTGATACCCTTTCCGCCTTTGGTTTTTCCACGGCTGTAATTTTGGCCAACAAATGCTAGCTGATGGCTATCGATTAGCTAAATGGTTCCATTTAGCACCAGTTCACAATAGCCAGAGAATGCCTTCAAAGACATCCCTGCGGCCGATTCGTTTTGGCTCATCCTTTAAGTGAGCGTTGATGTTTTGATGGCAAGGGTTCAAGTTTCAGCCATTGTTGGCTAGTGACAAATGGTTTTTGTTTGGGCCTAAAAAAGCTCCTTTTGACACCAAACTAGACATCAATCCTTTAGATGAGCAAGTTTAAATTGTATTTAGTTTTGAAATCGCTCTTGAATAATATACCACTAAATTATAACGGAAGTTTCACTGAAATCAGGCATTATCTAACCAGCTGACCATCTACAGCAGTGCGTCTAGGAAAGATTTTCACCGGAGTTTTTCTTTTTTATTGCAAACGGCATTAAAGTTATCACATAATGCGGTCTTGGCGACGATATGTCTCAGATCAGAGAAAGCGAAACTGTTACGACTTTCAATTTGATGTCGACCTTTGAGGATGTTTTCGAGTTGTATGGCATCGAGCCAAGTCATCGTGGTGACCATCATGGGAGGAGTTGATGTCATTAATCACCGCACGTGCATTACGGGTTTGGCTTTTACTGCGGCCAATCTCCTGTTTGATTTCCTTGAAACCGGACTCGGTTTTCCATCGGCGCCATAATACTCGGTGATTTGCTCCACCGCTAGATCCATCTCGGTAGAGAACAGCGCAACACATTGTGTTAGCCGAAACACCCAGACAACCCGGATCGGTCAGTGGAGCGTCTTGAGCATGGTCGGTCATCTTTGAAAAGTCTTAGCGTCACGGTATTTCCCATCAAGAAACAGGTGATGGATGGAGGCATGAAATCTGAATCCGGCTGAGGTGCGATTCCAGTCGTCATCGCGGGAGTTCTTTGAACCAAAACTTCTCCTACTATTTTTATTGTTGTGACTGCGGTTCTTGAGGTGGAAATTGTACCACCGAACTGAAATCCAACTCCTCTGGTCATCAAACCGGCTTGGTTTTGAAAACCCTAAAGTTCTTCCTGGCTGGCGGTGGTTTCTCTGCCCATCGGTCAAATTAATACCGTTTAATGGCACTGGTATCAGGCCGTTACCATCCCAGCTTTGGAACCGTATTGTTGCGTTTCCTCGTTCCAAAAAGTAGGATCGATTTTCACTTTAATCCTCTGTCCTTCCCGGCGATATTTGATCCCCCTCGCAGACACCAACTGATGAGGAATCCGCATGATTTCTCAACCGGCCGCCCACCACCGCAGAAGCCGAAGACTCAATCATCTCAAAGCATCTACTTGTTGAAAAACGTGGACGAACAGGTGAACTTCATGATGCCGACAGCGAAGAAGCGCCCCTGAACATGGCAGCACAGAAGGAATGATCTATGAACAGTGTCAAACATTCTGTTTTATTTTAACTTTTCCTGCTTAAGTGTCAGTAGACCCGTACTTTTCTTATGCACCTCCTATTTGTCAATCGTTGCATCGGCTTATACGATCTGCTACAATACCAAAATGACGAATCGATCGCACATACATTATCCAAACCTTAGACAGTTTATCTTTCAAGTTCTGACCATGTCTGGAGTGCCAGATCATGTGGCCGTAATTGAAGCTCAAATCTGTGCCGAAGTGGATCTGTGTGGCGTTCACTCACACGGTGTGCGAATGTTGCCCGGATTGGTCAAGCAGATCACAACCAAACAGACTGATCCGGATCCCAAACCGACTACTGTGGTCGAACAGCCCGCCTCTGTTTTACTCGAGGCCAATCGAGCCATTGGTCGTTACATGTCGGCGATTGGTATGGATATGGCTATTGAACGGGCTGAAAAATTTGGACTCGGTGCTGTTGCCATCCGTGGCGTAGCACATTGGGGGCGAGGTTATAGTTACGGACTGCGAGCTGCTAACAAAGGTATGATCGGATTAGCCTTTACCAACACAGTGACCAACTTTCCGGCCTGGGGAACGGCTGAACCGTCTTTAGGTAATAACCCAATGGCAATTGGAGTACCCTCGATTAACGATGATGAACCAGCAGTTCTCGATATTGCTATGACACAAGCAGCCATTGGCAAGGTGAATCAAGCCGCAGTCGATGGGCAAAGTGTTCCACTCAGTTGGGGGCTAGATACCGATGGCCAACCGACCACAGACCCCAATCAAATTATAGCTTCGCAACGGTTTTTACCGATGGGTGAATATAAGGGGGCCGGGTTATCCTTTATGATTGAGTTATTAACTGCCGGATTAGCCGACGGTTTATTGTGCCACCAGCAGGGTCGTAACAACCAGCCCACCGATTCTGTTGGGGGGTCAACCAAACTTTTTATTGCCATCCGCCCTTACGGAGGTTGGTTAGCCGATCAGGTCGAATCACTGAAATCACACCTGAAGTCGGTTCAACCTTTCCCTCAACAAGGAACCGTCCAGTGGCCGGGTGAGGGCAGTTTTCAGCGACGGAAAGATTATCTGCGAGATGGCATCCCCCTTCCTGATCATATTGCGGTTGAAGTGCGAAAACTATCGACCGAATTGGGAATCACTGACCCCTTGAGCAAGTATCAAAACTAATTGTCGGGTCTCATGAAGATGAGTCTAAACAACTGGATTCCATCAGCCCCAACCCTGATTTCAGGTCTACTAATAGAGAAGGAGAGACGCTAGTCTAAAATCAAAAATGTCATCAGCACCACTTGTTTATCATCCAGAGATGGAAGATCAAATTGAAGCTATGCACGCCATTGGCTACGCCTATATTCCTCGTGCCCTGAATGCCGACCGGGTGGCCGAGTTGAAACATCGGATGGACCTATTAACCGGTATTCCTGACAGCTTTGATCGGGATCACGACGAGAAGACTGGCCATTTTTTTCAAAAGCACATCAATAACGCATTCAACCGTGATCGAGCCTTTTTTGACTGCCTGGATGTGGATGGTGTAATCGATATTGCGGAGGGAGTCCACGGCAGTGACTGTCACGTCATCGGTATGACCGCTTGGGTAACAGGTCCGGGACGGCCCGACCAGAGCCTACACGTTGACTGTAAGTTGATCTCGTTACCCGACGACATCACCGCAGATCCGAGGGTCAGAATTCCAATTTTCATCACCACGGCCCATTTTTACCTCAACGATATGTATGAAGAGCTAGGACCAACCAAGTTTGTGCCTAGAACGCATGTCAAGCAGGATCGCCCAGCCCCCTCGGAAGAACTCAGTATCCTCTGCAACGCTGGTGACGCCGTCATTTTCCGCAGCGAAGTCTGGCATCGAGGCACGGCCAATACCAGTAACGAAAATCGCTATTTACTGCAAGTTCATTATGCCCAGCGGATGATTACTCAGAAGTTTCCACCCTACCTGAATAAATTTCAGTTTCGACCTGAAGTGCTAGAATGGGCAAGCGATCGGCAGCGACGCCTATTAGGCAGCCATCGGCCAAGCGCATACGATTGAGATCTACATAGGGTGGTAAAGACCGGTCTGGGAAAGATGACGGCTGTTGTCAACGGCTAATCAGCAGTGGATGACACTCGACCCCAGAACTAAGATCATTTGTTTGGTTGTCTTCGGCTGGCTGGCCGTGATGTTGGATGGTACACTGGCCTTGTTGGTTTGCCTAATAGTCAGTTTGGCCTTGATGTGCAGTTCGTTACAATCAAGAGCTAGATTGTGGCTATTGGTATTAGTGCTGTTAATTGGCACTTGGGCGACTGTTTACAGTCAGGCCATCTTCTACGACCAAACGCCTCGCACACCACTTCTGACCATCATTCCAGAAACCCTTCCATTTCTCGGGCCACTGACAGGTGGAGTTTCGATTTACAAAGAAGGACTCTGGCACGGTCTGCGCCAGTCATTTCGCTTTTCGATGTTGATAACGACAGGGGCTTTTGTGGTCACTACTACCCAACCCCGGGATCTCCTCCTAGGATTGATACGGCTGGGCGTCCCTTATCCGATTGCCTTTATGGCGACGACTGCCATCCGCTATCTGCCAATGCTAGGTAGTGAAACACAACTGGTTCTCAAGTCACAACAATTGCGTGGTGTTCGACATTTTCAACTCAATCCTTTCTCTACTCTCCGTCATTTAGTCGGAACGGTTCGTCCAATTCTGATCAATAATATTCGTCGTGCGACCAGGATGAGCGAAGCTATCGAGAGCCGGGCATTTTCTGCTGATCGACTCCTACAGCGAACCTATCTTAATCAACTTCAACTGAAAGCAACCGACCGTATTTTAATCCTACTTCTGCTGACGGGCTGCACGCTCGTCAGCCTGCTAAAACTCGTTTACTGGTGCTATGCCAGCGATGTGTTCTACGCTTCCTGGTTGAAGCTATTCTACACTTTTACCCGTGAAATGCTGTAGTGCATTACACTTGACCGTTCTTTGGCCAATTGGTTAAAATAACCCGACTTTACAAAATCACCACGATTTTTAGATAGGACGAATCGTCTTACTAATTGTCGACTTGAGAGATGTACCTGAACAAACAATATATAATCCAGAACCTGGGCCAAAAAGTGCTCGACGGCCACCAACTCGACTGCGATCAGGTATTGTCGTTGCTACAGGCTGAAGGTGCAGATACCTTTGATTTACTCTCCTGGTCTAATCGGATTCGCCAGCATTTCAAAGGAAATCGCATCCATCTATGTTCGATCGTCAACGCCAAATCCGGTGGCTGTGGCGAGGACTGCACCTTCTGTGCTCAATCGAGCCATTATGAGACCGCGAGCCCAGTCTACAAGTTTTTAGACCAAAAGACCGTTGTCGAAGCCAGCCAGACAGCTGAAAGCAATAAGGTACAAGCCCTGGGATTGGTTGCTGCCTGGCGCGGGTTGGGTGAAGGTAGAATGCTGGATCAGGTCTGTCAGCGGATAGAAGATCTTTCCCAAAGCGGTCGAGTGCGAGCTGATGCCTCGCTTGGTTTGATCGAGTCGCAGAATGTGGCGCAACGCCTCAAAGAGGCAGGGCTTTCCGTCTACAATCACAATCTGGAAACGGCCAGCAGTTTTTTCGACCAGATCTGTACAACTCACACGCATCAAGACCGGATCAACACCATTCAGCACTGTAAGTCGGCTGGTCTACGGGTCTGTAGCGGTGGTATTTTTGGCATGGGTGAAACTGTTGAACAGCGCGCTGAGTTAGCCATTGAGCTTCAAGAATTGGATGTCGATGTAGTGCCACTAAATTTCCTGGTTCGGATTGAGGGAACGCCGCTTACAGATAACGATCCACTTTCTCCCATGGAGATCCTAACAACCATTGCCGCGTTTCGCTTTGCATTACCACAGAAAGAGATCATGGTGGCTGGTGGACGGGAGGCCAACCTGAGAGACATGCAGTCGATGATATTCATGGCTGGTGCCAGTGCCACTCTGGTTGGAAACTATCTGACCACCGGTGGTCGTTCGGTTGACGATGATTTACAGATGCTATCTGATCTCGGTTTGGAGTGGGATTGGAACTACGACTGGTAATAAATTAGATCTGCTATAGAGTATAAGGACATTGCATGGAAGCCTTTAGGGTTCACACTGGTATCGCTATTCCATTTGACTATATCAACGTCGATACGGATCAAATTATTCCCAAACAGTTTTTGAAGCGGATCGAACGAACCGGGTTTGGCCAATTTCTGTTCTACGATTGGCGTTATTTGGATGATGGAAGCTCAGATGGTGAAAATGCAGGTGATGCCCCCCCAAACCCCGACTTTATCCTCAACCGGAGTCGCTATGCTGGTGCCAGTATTCTGGTGGCTGGTGCCAATTTTGGTTGCGGCAGTTCACGGGAACACGCCCCTTGGGCACTACTGGATTACGGGGTCAAAGTAGTTATCGCCCCCTCATTCGCTGACATCTTTAAAAACAACTGCTATAAAAATGGAATTCTACCTGTGGTACTCCCGACTGACACGGTCGAAACCCTAATGCGCCAAATCGAAGAAAACGAGGATCATCAACTTGAAATTGATTTGGAAAGCCAACAGGTAGTCCAACCCGATGGCCAGCTCCACAACTTCGAGATTGGATACTTTGAAAAGCATTGCCTGCTAAACGGGTTGGACGAAATCGGGTGGACACTGCAGTTTGAAGAGCTAATCGGTCAATATGAGCAGGCCTATCTCTAGCTTAGATTTCTCCGTTCCCCGGCCAAAAAATCCAGATAGACGACACGAAGTTGAACCTACTAGTAAGGAGACCTACTGATGCCCAATCTGAAAATTTATCACAATCCAAATTGCAGCAAAAGCCGAGAGACACTGGGACTGTTAAAAGACCGTAACCTGGAGATCGAGATTATCGAATATCTCGAGACTCCGCCCACTGCTGAAGAACTGGATCGACTATGTCAAGGACTCGGCAAAGCCCCTACTGAATTGATACGCGCCAAAGAGGACCTGTTTGAAGAGCTTAATCTATCACTGGACGATGATCGATCCCGGCAAGAGTGGTGCCAGTTGCTAATTCAGCATCCAATCCTGATCGAGCGTCCCATCGTGGCCAATAAAGACCAGGTTGCTCTGGGTCGGCCACCGGAACAGGTACTCGATATTTTATAAGCCTGATGTTATAAGGAGGCAACCTTGAACGCAGATGCCACCATCACCGATTTAGAAACCCAAGAAACGCTTGAGTTTCCGTGGGGAGCCATTAAATGGCTATGTAACGACCAGATTGATTCCGACGCCGAGATGACCTTCGGTATAGTCTACATCAATGCTGGGCAGACCAATCCTCTCCACTATCATCCCAACTGCGAAGAGCTAATCTACGTCATCTCCGGCCAATGTCACCACAGCTTGGGAGATGAAATGCACCATCTCAAGCCGGGCATGATGTTGCGGATTCCGCAAAATGTCAAGCATAATGCTGCCAACAACGGGTGGGCACCTGTCACCATGGTCATCTGTTACTCGTCAGCCGACCGGCAAACCGTCTTCTGCGAGTAAGATGGCACTTTCCTGAGAGCTGCTTGTACCCGGGCATGCGAGGTACCATCTGTCATCTCTGGCTATCGCTTTTAGCAATTTCTCTTATCGGCTGTGGGCAATCCAGAATCGACCAGGCTTACGAGCAAGGCCGCCAGGCCGGGTACAATGAAGGGCTGATTCAGGGCCTGGAGAAGGCCAAAGAAGAGGGGTTACAGCGAGTGGCCGAAGTGACTCAAGCACCCAAACCGTGGTTTGTGGAGATGCAGTGGATGCTGCTACCGCTGGGCATTCTATTCATCATCTTCACCTTTGTCTTACTAAGGTCGGTAATCGATACCCATCGAGTAGCAACCCGCCAAACTTTCGATCAACTCACCCAATATGTTCAATCCAGCCAGCAAGAGTTGCAGGAACTCCGTTCAGAAATGAGCCAGATCAGAGCCAGTGTCTCCGATCTGGCAGTTGAAGTCAAGCAGGTTTTAATCGACTTGACAAAAATCGACTAGGGCTAACCTGACGGACAGTATCAGGCTAACTTTGTGCGTCTCGGATGGCGTGACAGAGATAGGTAATTCCTTCCTCAATATCGTCCAAGGCACAATAAGCGTAGGCCAAACGGATAGACTTAATCGGTTCGTTCCGACAGTGGAAGGCACTCCCTCGGCTAAATCCAACGCTTTTCCGTCCAGCCAGTTTTTGCAACTTATCTAGGTCGGTTCGCTGCGGTAAATCGATCCATAAGAACAACCCACCGCGGGGCGTTGTCCAAGTACAGAGGTCGCTGGCATTCGCCGATAAGGTGTCGATAACGGCCTGGCACTTGGCTTTAACCACTGCATTGGTGATTGCCAGATGTTCATCCAAGTGATCATTGAAAAATTGGGCTACGATCACACTGGCCAGACCGCTGGTTCCTGCATCCCATCTACCCCGGTGAATTTGCTGCCGGTAGTGGGCAGAGGTAACAAAATACCCCTGACGGACGCCCGCCCCAAGGATCTTGGAAAAGGTGGCTATGTAAATCACCCGGTCGGATCGGTCCAATTTATAAAGTGCGTCGGGAGTCGCATTGGGAATAAAGTCGATGTCGCCGTAGCAGTCGTCCTCAATAATCAACAGATCAAACTGGTCGGCCAGTTCCAGCAATCGCTTTCGGCGTTCTAGTGTCAGGATGGCACCGGTTGGATTCTGGTGATTGACTGTGACGTAGATCAGTTTGGGCGTTTTTCCGTCCGTTTTTAGTTTTTCCAGTTGCTGTTCGAGTGCCGTCATATCCATACCGTCGACATAATCGACCGGTACGCCGACAATATCAGCCTCTAGATACCGTAGCAGCCCCAAAGTGCCGCTGTAAACCAGTTCTTCTGTCAGCACAGTATCGCCCGGTTTCACGAAGGTGCGCAATATCAACTCTAGTGATTGCATCGACCCTGACGTTAGCGAAATGTCATCGACAGGCAACGCTACCCCTTCTCGTCGTTCAAATCTCTTTGAAGCCAATTCTCTTAAGCTCTGGTTACCGTTTTCACCCGGATAGTTGACCAAATCTCCCCCGATCTGACGAAGTGCTTTGGCACTGGCTTCGATCAGTTGTTCAGTTGGAAAAGTACCAGGATCCGGTCGTCCACCGGTAAAAGCAAAGTCTTTCATCTGATTCCCCTTTCTATTGTCCTCAATCTCTCTTTTTTGGATGGGTGCTTGATTCTATCACGAAGTCAGTGCCGGGTCAACCGTACCGGATCGCTAAGGTTACAAAATGACCCTTTAGCAACCGGGGACGCGCCACTTTAGAATTACCATTTTGCCTGACTATTGGAGGAAGCCGTATCCTTCTAGTTTGTGGAAATTAGGTGTCGCTGGGTAGCCTGTTCACTATCTTGATTTAGACTATTCCAGCAAGCCTTGCCGTTAAAACTGAAGGCCTATAACCTCTCCCTAAAACAGGGGTTAAGTTGATGAACCTCTTTGATCTTGACACCCTTTATAGGCAGTGCTATACTAGCCGATTATTAAACCTCAACATGGAGTAGGCTGTATGCGACAGACAACACGATATGCTCTTATTATGACACTTTATCTGGGAGTTTTCTCACCCATACTAGCGGGGCAATGGGAAACCCTTCAAAAGGTCGGCGATTTTGATTTTTTTTCCCTGGCTTTCATTAGTGCCAATGAAGGTTTTGCTGTGGGTTCAGACCCCTTCGACTACGAGAAACCCGGAGCCATTGGGCATACGACCAACAGTGGTAAGACATGGAAAAAAGTTGAAAATACGGCCTTTGAAAGCGACCTAAAATCGGTCTTCTTCATCGATAAGAAAAACGGGTGGGCGGTTGGTGCGAGAGGCTTAATCGTTGCTACGACTGACGGTGGACAAAGCTGGGAGCCCCAAACTAGTAAGGTGGGTAATGGATTATCCGATGTCTGTTTCCTGACTCCCAAAACTGGTTTCGTGGCCGGAGAAGGTGAAACCGTTCTCAAAACAAATAATGGTGGTAAAAGATGGACTGTTCTCAGTGGTGGCAGCCAAGCGAGTGGATTCGGAGATGATGATACCAGTGTCTTTAGTGCCATCCAGTTTGTAGACGAAAATACAGGCTGGGTAGCCGGTGTCAGAATTACCCCTTCCACACAAGGACAGGAAACGCTGATCCAGAAAACAGTCGATGGCGGACAAACCTGGGTTAAACAACCAACCAACACCGAAGATATTTTGGAAGACATCTATTTTGTCAATGCGACTACCGGTTGGGCAGTGGGTGAAAACGGCGTCATTTTCGGTACCACAGACGGTGAAACATGGAAAACTATGAGTAGTGGTAGCGAGGAAAAACTCCGCAGTGTCCGCTTTATCGACGCCGAAACGGGTTGGGCTGTTGGTGGTGACATGGGGGTTAACGTCATTCTGCAGACGACCGACGGTGGGCAAAATTGGGTCGACCAGAGCAATGGTAAATTGTTTGCCTACGATATTTTTTCTCTGGATAACAACCATATCTGGCTTACTGGACAAAATGCTGTTATTATGAAATACGTTAAGTAGAATTACTTGACGCAAGGTCTAAGTGGTTTTCGCACAACGGAAGAACCGATTCCGTACAGAGTTGACGTTTGAAGCCCTCGCCAACGCACGTTCCCCAGAAGTACAGGGTAGACATATCGTCCATCTTGAAATCGGGCAACTTGAACTCGTTTGGCAAACACGGGAACGGGCACCTTCACCTCTCCTACGCTAACTTGGTAGAAAACATCTAACTGGCACTAAGCCGTATTCGGTTGTCCGTGGAAAGCCGAATACGCTGAGCACTGTCCACTAATCAAACTTCAAGCTTCTCCTATTCGCTAAAATGGCAACCTCTAACTCGGCTGTGACGGCAATTATCCCGGCCAGTACGACCAATTTAGGACCTGGATTCGATGTGCTCGGTGTTGCTGTTTCCCTCTACAATCAGGTCTCTCTGCAGGAGACGGCAGGTATAACCGAGGTGATCTGCCTGGGTCAAGATAGCGATAAACTTCTCTCCGATACCAGTAATGTTGCCTATCAGGCCGCAGATTTAATTTTCGCCAAAGTTGGCTATCAACCTGACGGGCTTCGCCTGACCTTGCAGAATGGAATTCCGGCCATTCGCGGTCTTGGTGGCAGTGGCACCGCTATCCTGGGTGGACTTCTAGCTGCTAACGCTATGTGTGGGCAAAAGTTTGGTCAACCCCCCTTCTCTCTTCAAGAGATTTTAGCCTTTGCCACTGAGATTGAAGGGCATCCGGATAATGTGGCGGCTTCATTGTTGGGCGGTTTTGTCGTTTCAGCTACCGCCGAAGTGCAAAATGTAAACACGGTAGGTGAAATTGAAGCGGTTATGACCGTGAAAACAGTTAAAATTACGCCTCCAGACGAACTGCGATTGATTATCGCTGTTCCGGACTTCACACTGGCCACCAAAGTTGCCCGTAGCGTTTTACCTGAGTCAGTGGACCTATCAGCAGCGGTCTTTAATATGAGCCGATCTTCGCTTCTGGTGGCAGCGATGGCAACCGGCGATTTAGATCTGCTGCCTGTTTCGATGGAAGATCGACTGCATCAACCTTATCGTGCCAAGCTAATCCCCGGTTTTGAAGAGGTCAGTCGGAGCGCACTGGAAGCTGGCGCACTGAGTATTGCACTCAGCGGTGCAGGGCCGACAATTGTCGCCTATACTAGGGCCTCAGCACCAACACAGCAGATTGCTGACCAGATGGCATTGGCCTTTCAGCAGAACGGACTTGCTTGCCAGACACAGATCCTCACCGTCGATACCGAGGGGGCAAAGGTAAATGTAAGAGTTGAGAATTAATAACTCACTATTCACCATTTACAATTCAAACTTCTCATAAATTCCCGTTATGTTAGACTGGTCTGCTAAGACGATCCCCAATCTGTTACATGAGCTCAACACCGATCTGGAAAAGGGGTTGTCGGCGGCCGAAGCCGCCAGTCGTTTGAGCCGCCAGGGTGAAAACCAGATCTTCCAAAAATCTCACGCTCAACAAACTACTTTTCGTCTCTTAATACACCAGTTTATAGATTTCCGAACACTTCTCTGTTTGGGATTAATGATACTCTTGATTTTACCTGGTCTGATTTTGCCTGGGCCGTTTCCCTCTGATCTACTACTCAGTGCGATTCTAGTCGGTGGTGTTTTCGTAGTCCAATTTGGTCTTCAATTTTATCAAACCTTGAATACTAGATCCAGTATTCAGCAGATTTGGTCGGCCGCTGAGGTTCAGGTACCAGTTATGCGAGATGGTATTCCAGTTTGGCTTTCACCCGCTTCGGTTGTAACAGGAGACCTGCTTCTTTTAGATGAAGGTAACTATGTCGCCGCTGACGCTAGGATGGTAGAAACCGACGGGATGGTCGTCGATGAAAGTCCACTTTTTGGCCGCTCCGTATTTAGTACCAAAGTAGCGGAGGAATTAGAAACTCCTTCTGTGACTGAGCAAAAAAATATGGTCTTCGGTGGAACTTATATTATTCAAGGCCAAGGAAGAGCCCTTGTCGTCAGAACAGGCGAGCAGTTACAGATGAATCATCACAACCAGAAATCCAATCCGGAACTAGAATCGGAGGTTGAGGTTTCGGGCTCAATTTTAACCAAAAACCTGAGTTGGCTCGGATTCTTACTATTGATTGCGACCTTGACTATTTACTGGTCGCTTGGTCGCTGGCGCCAACTCAGTCTATCCAACCTAGGCTCGATCTTCGGTATTCTTTTTGTCGCTGTTCCCAAAGATCTGGACTATTTAATTCGTACCGCTCTGAGCCGGTTGGGCCAGCAACTTTTAGACGGTGGTATCTCTGTCCGCCATCCGATCAATATAGAGCGACTAAGCGGATTAACAGCACTCTGCACCCAGCAGATGGGCAACTTTACTCAGCCGGAGATCACCGTCTCACATGTGGTTGCAGATGGACAATATCTAGACCGATCAACTTGGGAAGATGAATTCTCATCGAGCAACAGTGAGTCTTCGGATATTAACATTCCGCTGACTTTCCCCTGGTTAATTTGGGCAGCAAATCGTTGTGTAAACGAAAGTCAGAACTGGCGCTCCGGTATTCAGATGGATCTTCCTACCATTTTCCCATGGATTGACGACTCCCTGTATAAGATCCTACAGGCATCTGCTCAGCGATACGAAATTGACTTAGAAGGTCACGATTCAGCCTATCTCAAAGTGGCCGAGGTTCATCCTAGCTCGCAACACCCCTATTTCTCTCTGCTGTTGAAGGCTACTCATGATGCAGAATCATCGAATATATCTAGGTTGGCAGAGACAAATGAGTCAGATTCGGAGCCGGTTTTTCTTCAATTGGCATTCGGTTCACTGGACAAGATTCTTCACGCCAGTGGTAGCGTTCAAATTAACGATACCTCCATCCGAATGAACGCCGACCAGAAGTTGTATATCTCCGAGTTGTCCAGACAATTCATGGATTCATCACTAGGATTAGCCCAACCTGAACGAACACTAGGTTTTGCCTTTCAAACCTTCGCTCGCAGACCGACACAGGGAGAACTGCACGTTGACCTAACATTCTTAGGAGGTATCGCTTTCCGTCAACCCAATTATCCTGAAGCCAGGTCAGCGGTCGATGAGTGTCTATCATCGGGAATGAAAATCGTTATGATGTCGGAGCAGGAAGCCAATCGTGCGGCTGAAGTGGCTTATGAACTGGATCTTATCTGCGACTTTAATTCGGTAACGACCGGGCAGGAGCTAGAGACGTTTGGTGCGGATTACTACGATTCAGTAGTCGAACTGTTGTTGGTTTATTCCAAGCCTTCCGCCGATCAAAGAAGAAGCATCGTTCAGCATCTGAAACGACACGGTTATAATATCGGTTTTTGGGGGCAAACCAATGAAGATCTAAGAGCCACGAGGACCGCTAATGTTAGCTTTGCTATAGCCGATAGCATTCCCCATCTGCTGCAGCGCAATGCTGGGATCGTGGTTAATCAACCCGGTTTTCATGTGGTGTTCAGGTCCTTGTTACGAGCCCGTGAATCCTACGCCAATCTAAAAAACTGGGTACGTTGGTATCTTTCCTGTACTACAGCGCAACTGGTAACTTTTGTTGTTGGTCTGGGGTTGTTCTGTTTCAATCCAGACCGGTTTCCACTGATCTTGGACCTACCACAACTAGTCTGGATCAATTTGCTAGTAGGTGTGATTCCATCATTAGCAATCGCCCAGGACACCATCTATAGCAACCTTCAGAGAAACAAGCCACAGAAGATACTTCCCTTCCTTGAACAACGAGGTTACTCCGACTTTATTGTACGGGGGGTTATTATCTCATTAATTACACTGGTCAGCTATGCAGCCGCGTTAGATCGGTCATATACGATCGGTAGCCCTATCCAAACTGTGACCTGTACCACGCTGATTCTGGCTCAACTGATCTCTAACTTTCAGTGTCGGCGCCATAAATGGTCCACACTACCGGAGACGATTAAATCTAACCCCTGGTTACTGGTTGCGATCCTCTTTTGCTGTGCCTTGCAGGGATTTAGCATCTATCTGCCAGGAATACAGGAGGCCCTCGGTTTTGTTCCGATCACCTCCGAATGGCAATGGATCATCCCCCTGTCTATTCTGATGTTCCTACCACTGAATTTGGCCAATCAGTAGTCAAACTTCTCCTATTTGCATTTGCTATTCCCTTCTCACACTTCTTCCCCTCTACCACTATTGACCGCCCTACTGGTTCATACCAGGTTATAAACATAATCGTACCAGCTAATTTAAAGAGGCGGATTTTTTTCGTAAGTGCAACAGCTAGTATTTGAAAAAAAGCGAGTGAGATACTATTCTCGTTTTAGTCAAAG
>JASMLX010000014.1:0-20107 GCA_030748495.1 Candidatus Poribacteria bacterium
ATCATTCGACCTGCCGTTGGGGCTTATCTTCAACAGCCTCGCTATATTCTTGGTGATCCAACTGCGTAAGTCCTATTGAAACTAAAAGCGGCATATCCGCTGAATGAAACACATTCTATTTTATTCAGCTTAGTTTGATTAACTATTTGCAAATTGGGTTCCTACCAACTTCATATCAGGGCAAACTAGTATAGGCTGATCAAATCTTTAAGTGGGCTATTTGGATCAGTGCGTTTTTGGCTTTCATATTCTTGACTGATCCAACGTGCCCCTGACAGTTTACCGGGATTCCGATAAGCATATACAACTGTCCATCGAGTATCACTATCAGGTCGGCGAGCCGATACACCATGTGCAGCATACGTCCACATCAGAATTACTGTTCCTGCGGGAACAGACAAATGCTCGATTTTCAATCATTGCCCTATAATTGATCGATTTGTTGACACGTTCGTCGGTAATCTTATTTAGTTCAGCAACTTCGTCTGTGTTGAGGACATTTTTGATAATCAGATAACCTTGAAGGTCGAAAACGAATTTTTCTTCATTATTCATCACATGTCCCCGTTTAAATCCACTGTCCAACAGTCACTCTCCGTTTCCGCAAATGCGGATGCAAGTGTGTGTAATCACAGGTTTGAGAGAAACCTGCCAGGGCCCAAGTTAACCCAAGCAGGCCAGAAATATTAACACATTTGCTGATGATAGGGGGCTAGAGGTTTACACCCTAGTTGGGCACAATGCGATGAGGCTTTACAGATGGCAGCATGTGTTTTAGACTGGTGTCGATTCGGTTTGGTTAGCGTCAACAGGGCGCTTTGTTTTAAATCTGAGTTGTATTTATAAAGAGGTTTCTGATGCGAATATTTGGGCTTTTGATAATTGTTGTTTCCCTTTCAATAGTCGTTTTAAGCGCATTTTTTGGCTTGAAATTACCCCTGAACCGCACGGAGTGCGGTCTTTACAAGCGACGAAGGAGCGACCTTTACCACTGGTCAGTCAGCCACAAACACGGCACGTAGACGTTGCAGAACCGAAGCGAGAACGCATCTCGGCTAATTGCTAGTGTTCAGATGGATGTGGTCTGATTATCAAATCAGAGATAAAACGTTCTGCGATAGGCTGTTGGCCTGAGCTAACATAGCTGTGCCTGACTGGGTTAAGATTTGGTTGCGGGCTAGCATCAGCAGTCAGCGTCACGGACGGTTGTCATGCTGGCACTATTGTTCTGGATACTGTTCATCAGGTTAATTGAATTTGAAATCGCCTAGTTGAACAGCCAGGTTGGTTGTTCAACGAAATACCCAAACTATATGATATTGACAGTGTCAGGTCATGTGTGATAATCAATGTCAATGTTGTGGAGACAACGTTTAAGAAAAAACAGGAGTAACACCTACATGAAAATTGAAGATCAAACACAAACAGCAGAGGAAGTTATCAATTCGAGCCAGATGGAAGAGGACGATGAAATGTTTACTTTTGATCATCTCAGCGGAATTAGCCAAACGGACATGGAAAAAGTAGGTACTACTCAGAGGGTTTGATTATCGAAGTTTTTGAAGGCTCAAATATCATCCAGCTGGTTATTGGACGGTGGAATGGCCCAAAAACAGGCTAGTATTTCCGTCCATCGGTTGAAAATTCACCTACTGTTTTCGTAGGGGCAGCCAAAATTCGACCCCTATTTCCTCTGGATGGTCTGGTCTAGCCGGGCGAATCTAGGCGGAAGGCTAGCGGCTGGAGGCAATGTGGTCTTCAGTGGTTGACTGTCAACCAACATGTTGGGCCGATTAATTCCTGCTTCCGGCCCTAACAATCATTATCATGGCTTCCGATTCCATTGAATGGACATTTATGCTCGGCTCAGTCAGGTGGAAAGGACCAAGAAGGTAAAATGAACCGGCCGGCCGGGAAAAAGCCGGCCGAAGCCAAGTTACTGAGACCTGAGCCTTTGCTGTGTCTCAGGTCACGTTTAATCATAGGATTATCAAATCATCTGAGATGGCATGAGACATAGCTGAGGAGGGTAAGATGGCATTAGTGGGTTATGCACCAGTCAGTTCGGTGGGGCAAAGCCTGGAGGTCCAACGCGACAAACTGAAACATTGTGACAAGGTATTTGAGGAACAGAAGAGTGGGACTTCAGATCAACGTCTCAGATTAAAGGCCTGCCTGGAATATTTAGGCAAGGCGACACTCTGGTGGTGACACGACTGGATCGTTTAGCCCGTTCCACCTTGCATCTGTGTCAAATAGTCGATAAACTCCAAGACCAGCAGGTGAATCTGCAGGTGCTGGATCAGAATATCGATACCAGTGATGCTACGGGTCGTTTGCTATTCCATATGTTGTCGGCCATCTCTCAGTGGAGACCGAACTGCGTTCCGAACGGCAGATGGATGGAATATAGCCAAGGCTAAGGAACGCGGAGTGCGTCTCGGTCAGCAGAAGCGACTGACGGTAGAACAAGTGGCCGAACTACAGGCCAGACGGAAGGAAAGAGAACTGATCAGGGAGTTGATGGTAGGCTATGGGATTTCGAAGGCAACCGTCTATCGCTACCTGAATCAGGAGGTCAACTCGGCCACATAGTTGCTATTAAATGTCCACAAAGTGCCATTTTTCTTCTGATAAACTTGATGTTATGACTAGGATCAATCACACGATTGCTCTCAACCTATTGCTCAACTTCAGGTAACTAACATGGAAACCAAGGTTTGGCCGACAGCCTGCCCAACCAGATTCTGTGGAATAAAGATGGAGCGGAAATGGCTTTAATTCCGGCCGGTATTTTTGAAATGGGTGATCACTTTAGCGAGGGAAATGCCCATGAATTGCCAGTATACACGGTGACTTTGGACGGGTTCAACTGCCTCCATACTTGGTATTATGATCCATCAATCTTGAGAGTCTAAACGAATTCCTACATTCATCCAAAGCGTGAAGGACGTTCGTTTCCTCATAGACTTGATCAACAGCGACTGAACACTATCCAGTTTCAATTCATCGGGGCCGACTGGCCTACACAAACGGCGTCTAACCAAGGTGTCTGACGTCATCTTGTCATAGATCTGCTCTAATTTGTACGGTGAGTAGCTACGCCGCGAGGGTTTTCGAAAGCGTCAATCCATAAGTCACACCAGGTCTGGTGGTCGGTCAATACCTCTTCCGGATGTGCCGCGCTTCTAACTACGAAGTCCGGGTGAGCGGTACGTCCTGTGTGTTGTCCTGTCGGTTGGTAACGCAGATCCATCGACCAACGGCAGTAGTCAGAGGGATTGGGTAGTGAACAGTGAGGGGTATAGCGACTGATAAAGACCACGTCTCCGCGGTCACATTCTAAGTGTGCCGGTTCGGTTTCCGGCATTAAATCTGGTACGATCATAGTACCGCCCTCCTTTTGATGGGTTAAATAACCCAGTTTGGACACACCGGGTAATACCTGCAAAGACCCTCTTTCGATTGTGCTCAAGCTCAACGGTAACCAACAGGTGATGACGTTCGACCCTTCGGCTTCCTTCATCATCACTGCCGCATCTTGATGCCAGGGGACGCCGTGTGACCAACTGCTATGCCCAAAGTTGGACGGTGGTTTGGCACGCACATGCTGAATCGGGTTACAAGTGATTTCCGGGCCAACCAGCGACTCGACCGCATCCAGCAAATTGCTGTTGCGCAGAAAATCGAATGTGGCTGGCCCCCTCATTTGCATGATGTCCATGCCCTGACCAATTTCAGACGATTGTTTAAGCAATAACCCGTAACGTTGATCAAACGGTGCCTCGGCACACAGATTGGCTATCTTTTCTTCTGCCTGCAATTCATTGGCCCGTCGATCGATAAAGGTTTCTAATTCGTCAATCACCGGCTGTGTATCGACCGGGGTTAAGATGCCCTTGGCGAGTACAAAGCCTTGCTGATGATAGGTGTCAATTTGCGCTGAGGTTAATGCCATTTCCACAACTCCTTAACATACGGTTCAAGTTTTCCAATTACGCCGGCCTAACTGTATTAGCATCGAAAAGCCACTAAAACTGTTTTAAACCTAGGCTATAACTAATTTCGTCAGCCTCCGTCAGTGCAAAAACCACGGAGGGGTCACAGAATATAACAAGAATTTTGGTGTTTGTAAAGGTAGGAAATCAGAGCCAACAATCCTAGGTTTTTGCAGAGAGCCGTTATCAAGCGGAGCATATGCAATTAGCCAAGATTCGTTCTCGCCCGGTTCTGCAACGCCTACGAGCCTTCTTTTTAGCCGACTGACGCCAGTATGCGCTTGCCTTGGGACTCCTACCATTTCGCCTTGTCCATCTCGAACATGCTACCTTGGTTAATACTAGGAAGATTTCTAGTATGGCTTGCTCCAAACACGAAAATTCTTTGTATGAATTTATTTATTGTGGTATAAGTACCCTAACTTCTCAATAATAATGGAGTTTGAAATGAAACAGCCAATCAATCTGCTACGAATTTTCTTGTTCTCTCTTTCCGTTGTCCTTGTTTCTTGTGGCCAATCAGACACACCTGCTCAAGCCTCAATTTCACCTCCAACCACAAATACGAATGATCTGCCCAAATGATCCATCTGTTGAAATCGATTTGGCCACTGAAGAAAAAGCCATCAGAGCTGAACATCAAGCCTTGACAGATAACATTAATGCCAGAGATCAAGACCCTAATGTGGTCACTTCACATTGGCTACAGAAAGGATCCGTCTTAATGGCACACAATTTCTTTGGTGAATTAGTAGCCAGCCAAAGCACTAAAAAATCAGAGGCTCTTGGAAAGTGGTCTTTAAACGGCGGGCGCCTTGACCGATGAAAAGTACGATTGAAACTCTGTCAATCGATGAAAAGAGAGGGCAAACTGCATGGTCAGAAGGGACCTTTGAATATCAACCCCGACAGAAACGACCATTTAAGGCTTTATACCAAAAAATAAAGAAGAAAAATGGGAAATCAAGGCCGTGGGCTATGGTGATTAACAGTTTTATTAAAGGATTCCAGATTGTTAATTAAGAAGGCCATAGAGATTAAGACAAAAAGACCCCGAAAAGTTCAAGACTTCGGGGGTTGAAAAGGAAAAGTAATGAGTAAAAAATTGAACCGACGAAGTCGGAAGCGAAGAATTGAACGACGGAACCGATTAAACAAATTGAACGTTCAACTCGAATCAAATCATGAACATGATGGACAACACGAACACGGCTTAGGTTGTGGATGTAATGGGAAGAATAAAAAACTGCCGACAGGCCGACCAGGTTAGTCGAATACAACGGCATTGATAATAAATCAGGTAAATTTGTATTGAGTTGTTGAGGCGTTTTCTGTTCCGGCTGACCAATCACCGTCATTGAAAAGCTAATCCTTTTGGATCTAGCGGCTGAATGATTCTATTATCTTGCGATTATGACCTCTCTCCTCGGCCTCAAAATTGCCAACGAGACGGCGGTTTATCTCTCAGCCGGTGTGTTTTTCTGGGCTTGAAAACAGAACAGCCCTCTGGCTTTGACACCACAGGGCTGGCTTCCAACATGAAAGAATGTCAGGTTTCAGAAAGTATACTCTGTCTGGCCGTCAGTATCCGGTGCCTGACCTATCGACTATTTACCGACTGAAGTTCCCTTTGTCTACCGATATTCCAGCACAGGTGGAACAATTATCGACCCAGCCGGAGGTGGTTTGGACAGAAGCTAACCTGATCTACCGCGCCCACGCTACACCCAATGACCCTGGCTTTACCCAACAGCACTATCTGCACAATACTGGTCAATACCGGGGCTGGAGGATGCCGGTATCGACGCTACTGAAGCCTGGGGGACTTCAATAAACGTGAGAGATTTATGAAAAGAGGAGAAAGGGTACCAGCTAGGGTTGCTGATACCCGCCTTGATTTTATTAATTTGTTCTAATATAACGATTTGTTAACAGGTAAGTATCAGGCGTCAAGAGCAAACAAAGGCAAGATCAAGCTTGCTGATATGGGATTTCATGTTGGCTGGCGCCCGCTTCACGGTTTCAAGCCGTTTATCGGAATTATCGACGAAGTGAGAGCCTCAAGTGCGGTCCGCTATCAGAAAAACAAGAACTTCGACGTTCCGGATAGGGAGTTCATGCCTGATGATGACACCGTCGTGCTTTACTCCTATCAACCCCGCACCTGTTGAACCAAGAGGCAAACTCACAACAATGTGGGCACAGGTCAGGTCTGATCTCTAAATTAGCCTTCCCGATAACTATTCAGTACGAGGAGTAATTTCGCTGTTCTTATCAAAACTGAAGATTCGCTGTTCTTATCAAAACTGAAGAAAGGTAAAAAGGAAAATATCATGCAAAGAAATATCAAAACTTGTCTCATCACTATCATGCTTGTTCTCATCGTTTTGTCCGTGCAGCAGGTTGACGCTTTCCTTGATGAATTTGAACAGGGGAAAGCTTGGTGGCGATTGGGAAGTCGAAGTGCTAGGTGCGAAGAAAAAGGATTTCGGGGGATGGAGTATCGGCAAAGGTGAAGTCGTTTACGACCCAGCTAAAGGAGCAAATTCCCGGATGATGACAGGGGAGAAGGGTTGGAAGGATTATACAGTTGAGTGCGACATTAAATTTATTACGTCATCAAACTACCCTGGTGGCATCCGGACGTATGTGGATGCTGATACAGGAGGGCATTATGCTGTCTGGCTCTATCCTCCTACTAAGACGATAAAACTGTACAGTGGTACGGCTTTTGACATTAATGCTGGTATCGTGACATTGGGAGAACATATAGGCATGCCTTATGATGCCAAGGAGGATGTTTTTTACTATGTTAGGGTAGTTCACAAAGGAAAGCAGATAGAAGTTTGGTTTGGTAAAAACAAAGATAAGGCAGAACTGATTATCGAAGCAAATGACAATGCATTTAAAAGCGGCTTGTTTGCGTTTGACGGGTACAATCAGCCCGTTCATTTCGATAATATCCTAATCACTGGCCTAGGTATTCCTCGCTCTGATGGCGAGGCTGTCGAGAGTCAGAATAAGCTTGCGATCACCTGGGGCAGACCGAAAGTCGAATAGTTACTAGACTCACTTCCTGATCGTTTATGCGAACTTTTTTCTATAACTGATTCTTGGTCAGTCCAGCATCCACGTCAGTTGGCGCCTTCATCCCACTTCACGGCGAGTGGCAAAGGGAATTCGCACCACGTTGGTCCTGTTTGTTGCACTGAACTATGGGCGGCTGACCTAACCGCACCTTCATGGCCTGTCAGAGTCAATCTGGATTCTAGCTGGATTGCCCGTTCTCTCTAACCTTTTTTCAGTTTCTTGCCACTTGTAGATGCCATTACCTGTTACCCATAAATCGCCATTATCATCCTCAAAAAACCTGAGATCATCTCCTGAGAAGGGAGCGGGCCTGGGTGCTGAAACCCATGTGTTACCGTCAAAGTATGAGACATTACCATCAAAAGTTATCCAATACCTGCCTGCTGGACTTTCAATAAACCCTCGAACCGAACTGGCAGTGCCGATCTCATGCACCCATTCTTCGCCCTTGACATATGACCAGATTCCCCCACGTCTAAAAGCCCAAATACGGCCATCACTGGTTTGGGTCACTTCGGCTAACCATTGGGCACCAGGTGGGTAGTGTTTCTCCCATTTTCCGTCTTTGAAACTGGATACTGGCGACCCATCAGAGTAGGTGGAGCAGAAGTAAAGGATCCATTAAACCAAATAGTGCCATCTGTGGCTTCATGAGTTTCTTCCTTTAGACCAATAGCTCCGTAATTGCCCCAGTAAATACCGTGTTTAATCCAAGACACGCCATCATAACTGAGAATTCCCTGATCAGACCTAAACCAAATTCACCATTGGAAGCCTGATAAATTCCCTTGATGAAGATCTCCTGTTGATCAACAATAAGTCCAGACACATCGGTATCTGGTTCTATCCAAAGACCATTATCCGAGCCCATCATCATGGTTCCATCGGCCAGTTGATAAATACAGTTAACTTTAGCAGTCAAGGCTAATTTTTGCTGCCAACCTGTTGTTTCATCGAACAGGCAGAGACCACGCGCCCCTCCGCTCCAAAGATGATTGTCAGTTGATTGATAAATGGTCGTAATGCTTTGATCAGCTAAATGAGATCTCCATTTACCACCTTCGAAGCTATATAATAGACCATGATCGGTTCTGTCGCCAACTGGCTATCTCCATAGAAAGATGGGTAGCTTGGCGGATGAAATTTTCAGGCCGACATTTTCCTACGGATGTGATTCTTGCTGATGTACGCTGGTATCTTCGATAGAATCTCAGTTGCCGTGATGTGGAAGAGCTTATGGCGGAGCGAGGAATCGTGGTCGACCAGTCAACGATCAATAGATGGGTTATTAAATATGCGCCCTGATTAGTAGAACCGGCCAAGAATCACAAACCAGAGGTGAGTATAAGCTGGCGACTGGGCGAGACCTACCTCAAGGTGCGTGGTCAATGGAAATACTTGTATCGAACAGTAGATAAAGACGGTCATACCATCGTTTTTTACTAACGACCAAGCCGGATACCAAGGCTAGACTTGGCTTTTTGCGCCAGGCTATTCCTAATAACTGTACCCCTATAAAAAACAATATAGATCAGAGCAGTTCCAATACTGATGCGATCGAGGCTTAGAATGAAGAATGCGACCCGGCGATAGAAATTCAGCCGTGTAAAGATCTCAACAAGATTATTGAACCAGACCATCGTCAGGTAAAAAAGAAACCCGGATCAGCACTCGGATTCCAAGCTTTCTATTCCGCCCACGCAACACTTCAAGGGATTGAGTTAATTCAAATGATTCGCCAGGGACAAGTAGGCCCAATTCCTGATGGAAGCTTGATAGAACAATTTAATTACCTGGCGATGTAATGCAAATGGATAAGAATTAGGAGATTTTTAAGGTTTTGTTCGAGTTTGCGGCAGAACCTATGAAACCAATGCCGTACAGCGAGAGTACCAAATTCAGCAAGCTGCTTTGAAAAATAACAAACTTAGGTTACTGAGACATGAGAAAGGGGAAGTCATCGAGGTGGAAGCGCCGCAAGTGATGACTGAACCCATAGCTGAAACTGCGATTGATGAGCCAGAACTGTGTCTACTCCTGACACGACACCGGTGTTCACTCCCATTTATAATAATAAAGAAACTTATCTTAAACAAACTTCTTCTCCAGACAATTACCACCAGCTTAAACTACAAACACTCGAACTCTGGTGCCTACAACAACACAAACTAGGTAATCCTCCTCCCGCGGCCGGCGACCGATATCAAATCATGCGTCCTGATCATGCCTAAACTGGCGGTAATAGTCGTCCTGACTGGTTCTTGCTCTCTGCTTCCGATCAATTCTTCAAACGCGCTTGGGCCAATACCTTTGACTTCCAACCCCCTCACTGCCACAATCAGCAACCATCCCGTAGCCGAAGGGCTGTTAACCGCCGCAAACCCCGGCCTAGTCATTTTTAGCGGCTCGCCTACTGACGATGGACACCAATCTTTCCCAAACCTTGCGTCAGCTTAAGATTCTGCAACTGATCAGTCAGCGGGAACTGATTAGTCAGCGTCAACTGGCCGACCATTTTCAGGTCCACTCTCGTACTATTAATCGTGATTTGGCTGCTCTGATGGAGGTCTTTCCCATCATCACTCTTCAGGCGGCAAGAATGAAGGCCAGGGCTGTAGGGCTGTAGGGCTGTAGGGCATGTGGTGGCTAAAATTGCAAGAGCGTGGATAACTCACTTCCAGTGATCAATCCATCACTTGCTCCAACTGTTCCATCAGCTCTTCTGGTTTAAACGGTTTCCCTACATATCCGTCCATCCCTGCTGATTTACATCTTTCCCACACTTCTCCTACTAAATTTGTCGTCAATGCCACTATTGTCACCCTTTTTAATCCTGATGATTGCTCCAATTGCCTGATCTGTTGGGTTGCTTGGAATCCATCTACTTCCGGCATCTGTAAATCCATCAGAATCAGGTCGTACTGCTGCTGCTGATGCTGGCCCAGACACTGTTTGCTATTAACGGCTTCATCTACTACACACCCTAAATTTTCCAGGTGTTTTCGGGCTATAAAGCGATTAACTAGATTATCATCAACCACTAAACCTCTCTTACCCGATAAATCAGTCGGTTCTGCTTTCTTCATCTCTGGTTGTCGGCCGGTCAAATCAACCGGTTCTAAGGGTAACTTAAACCAGAAGGTTGATCCTTGACCTAATTGACTCTCTACACCTATCTTGCCACCCATCCCTTCAACAAACCCTTGACTGATACTCAATCCCAAACCTGTTCCATCATACCTCCGATTGGTGCCCTGACTTGCCTGGGTAAAGGATTCGAATATATTCTCTATTTGATCTTCGGCAATGCCAATTCCTGTATCAATGATTTCGGCTCTAATTCCATGATTGGTAGTGCGAAGTTTTAACTTCACCTCACCAACCATAGTGAACTTGATAGCGTTGGCTACTAGGTTAAGCAGTACCTGTTTGGTCTTTTGTTGATCACCTAACCATCTGGCTGGCATCATAAATGGGTAATCCAGCTTAAGTTGGATTCCTTTCTGTTGGCATAGTGGGAGCAGTATTTCCAGAATCTGCTGACAGGCTTCGACCAAATCGAAAGGATCTTGTTGATAAGTTATTTTTCCTGCATTTAACTCGGTGAATTGCAGAATCTCATTGATAATAGTTAGTAGATATTGCCCTGAATTCTTTGCTCTTTGCAGGTGTTCCCGTTCTCTGGGATCTAATTTCTTCACATTGATCAGGTTGAGAGAACCGATAACCCCATTCATCGGAGTTCTAATTTCGTGACTCATTTGCGATAGAAACCGACCCTTGGCCTGGTTGGCATTCTCTGCTTGCTCTCTTGCGGCGACTGCTTCTTGTCTGGAAGCTTCTGACTGTTGTTGAGCAATTTTTGCTTTCTCTACTGCTTGTTCCATCTGTTCTCGATAGGTCAATAGTTTGCCGAAATCCGTCACAATCTCACTTCTTGTATTTCCTTCTAAACGAAGTGTCTCTAATTGTCGTAAATCCAGAATCTGTGATGGTATCTCAGTCAAACGATTGCAACTCAGATTGAGTGAAACTAATTTTGTTAGATCTCCTATTTCCAGTGGAACTCGATAGATTTCGTTTCTACCTAGATGTAATTGGGTCAACGAGGTTAATTGACCTAATTCAGTCGGTAGTTGTTTAAGAAAGTTTTCACCCAACCATAATTGTTCTAATTTAGTCAGATTCTTAATTGTTAGAGGTAAAGACCGGATTTGATTGTTCTCTAAATGAAGTCGTTGTAGATTGGATAATTGGGTAACCACGGCAGGAAATTCCTGGAATCGGTTTTGACATAAGTTGAGAGATTGAAGTTTGGACAACCGGTTTATGGCAGATGATAGTTGTGTCAACTTATTATTCTTCAGATTTAAGTCAGTGAGATTGATTAGATCTCCGATCTCTGTAGGTAAAGATATTATTAAGTTGGACTCTAAGCCTAATACTTCCAAATTAGTCAGTTGTCCAATCTCAGGCAGAATCATCGAGATCTGGTTATTTCCTAAATCGAGTTGAGTTAGACTGGTCAGTTGGTACAGTTCAGGCGGAATCACCCCAATCTGGTTTCCTTCCAAATAAAGGTCCTTCAACTGATTCAGTTGTCCAATCTCTGGTAGAATTACCGAGATCTGGTTTCCTGCCAAATTCAGTTGAGTTAGATTGGTCAGTTGGCCAATCTCTGGCGGAATCATCGAGATCTGGTTATTTCCCAATCTAAGTACAGTCAGACTAGTCAGTTGGCCAATTTCGGAGGGAATAACCCTGATCTGGTTTCCCCAAAGATAGAGTTGAGTTAGACTAGTCAGTTGACCAATCTCTGGCGGAATCTCCCCGATCTGGTTATTTCCCAATCTAAGTACAGCCAGATTAGTCAGTTGTCCAACTTCAGGCGGAATTGCCTCAATCTGGTTATTGCTCAAACCGAGTTGAGTCAGACTAGTTAGTTGGTACAGTTCAGGCGAAATCTCCCCGATCTGGTTTCTTGCCAAACTGAGTTGAGTCAGATTAGTCAGTTGTCCAATCTCTGGCGGAATTTCAGTCAATCCTTGATCCCTTAAATGAAGAACTTGAACCTTGTTCGGTTCTTTTAATGCTTGTGATAGATCGGTATAGGGGTTCATCTGGAAGCAAACTAAAATAAAGGGTCAGTCAAAAGCTAATGAGTGGACCTAAGGAGGGGATAGCCAACCCTTTATCTCAGCGATTCCAAAAGGAGAATTGATGAAACGTTAAACCTCTGGGCATAAAGGGTGCCATTGTTACGGGCATCTGTCGAACTCCTAGTGTCGGTTCTGTTTACCAGGGTGAAGAGAGATAGTATATCTATTTGGCCTAAATCCCAGGTAATGGTTTGAGTAAAGAATGTACCAATCAACTACCCAAAAAGGCGACATTACCGCAATGGTATCATAATAACCTGTGTCGAAGAGACCATTTCCAACAACATTATGGTGTCCACGTTCTTCAACTCTGCCAGGTAAGCGTCAAGAATAGAGTGCCTGGATGGGAATTAAGCCTCAAGTAGCTTTGGACGGTAGTTAGTAATTGTATTTGCTGACCAATGTTAAAATATAATAATAGTTAGAGGTCGTCAAATAAAGTAGCCGAGAAAAGTCGACTATATAGGGAGTAATCAATGACCCAAGTACAAATCACGGTCCAGTTACCAGATCAAGTGGAATCAATCGAGCAGTTGGAAGCGGTGATTGATGCCAAGGGGCAACAGATCAAGCCACAACTCTTTGAGCATCAACTAGCATCTCTGATGAAGCGGCAGAAAGCAACCGTCGAGGATGTTGCCTGTCCAGAGTGCAAAAAAAAGAGCCATCTTCGAAGGTTATCAACAGTGTCAACTAAAGACCAGATTCGGACCTACTGTCTTTACCCTACCGCGACTGAGGTGCCAATCCTGTGACCGATTATTCCAGCTGAACAGTGGTTGCTTGGCCGATTTGAAGATTGCAATTCATTGTGTGGCAGCTTCGCCCTATCAGCAAGCCCAACAAAGCATTCAGCCACTGATCAGCGTGGCTATTAGTATGAACAGATCCGTCAGCTCTGTTTGCAGGAAGCCGTCAAAGTTAAGGCTCAAGAGCAGGCTAATTTCCAGCAGGCTGATGAGCAAGCTTTGGCCGAAACGGTGGAGGTGTTAGTGGAAGAGCAGCCGCTTACAAAAAAAACACCACAGATTGAGCCCTCAGAACGGGTTTACCTGGGCATTGATGGGACTTTGGTCAAGGCTAGGGCACAGAATCGTTTGATGGAGGCTAAAGTAGGAATTGTGTTTAGTCATCAGTTAGCGATAGTAGGAACTAATCGGCCTCAGTTGTTAAACAAACAATATGTGGGCACCTTGCAATCAGTACAGGCCTTCAGCCAACAGTTATTTCCCCTGGCCCGAAGGATGGGCATTGATAATCAAGAGCAACTAGTGATTCTATCCGATGGAGCCAGGTGGATTAACAAACTGGCTCAGACTCAAGATCCAAAAGCGCCCTTAATTCTGGATTGGTGGCATCTGAAACGACCAGTCTGGCAAAACAGTTAGAGGCCTGCCAGCAGATGAATTAAGCGACCCAGAGAGGCCAGCTTGGGGGCAGCAGTGGATTGACCAGCTATGGCGTGGACAATCGAGCCAGACCTTGCAATCAATCATGATTTTGGCACCACAATTAGCAGGCCAGCCGTCCGAAAATCCAGCTCAACTGGAGGAGAGAAGTTTGCCGGCCTTGCACCAATTCATCAGCAACAACCAGGCGGCCATGATTGACTATCACCACTTTCAGCAAGCGGGCTATTATATCGGTTCAGCCCTGGTAGAAAAGACGGTCGATCTGTTAGTTTGCCGCCGACAGAAATTGAGCGGGCAGAACTGGAGTCGGACTGGGGCCGACCGGCTGCGATGTTGGCGACAAATGATTCTCAATCACCAATGGGATGATTACTGGCAACTGCCCAAAGCGGCCTGAGGTTCTATTCCCATCCAGGCACTCTATTCTTGACGCTTACAAAAACGCCGATAAATACCGTTATCGGACATAACGGCCCTCTTATTGAGACTCAGCCCAAATCCACCTCTGGATATCACTGGCTTCACCCGACCTTATTGAGTCTCAATTGGCAGAATGACGCCAGGTGATAGCCCCCTATTATATGGCTGTCTAAGGTAGACTGTTTTTACGATCTTAGAACCCACCTCGCTATTCTTTAAACCATTGCTGTCGCTCGTAACTTGATTGTATCTAATGGAGCCTAAATCGATGAACCGAGCAATGCTCGGGAGACAGTCACTTTTTCTTCCTTCGATAGCGATTCGAGTTCGTATTGTTCATCGGTGATTTGGTGCCGGTACTCTTCTAGAGGATACCCTTCCTTACCTATTTCGTTGAAGTAAACGCTAAGTTGGTATCGTTGAAAGATGTTCATACGTGGATAATCTTCCGTCCATGGGCTTGTATCGTGTAACAGATTAGTAGAAAAGACGATCACGTCGCCGGCTTGAAGGGGGATCGTAATTGATGTTGGTGGATCATGTTTGACCGGTAAGTCTTTGGTCTTTGAAATGAAGATTTATGGCTTCCTGGTACTACACAGAAACCAGTATTGCGAGGCACATCTACGAGTGCGACCCAAGTTGCGATATGGCTACAGTAAATCTTGCCGTTTCCCACTTGGTAATCATTGTGTGGATTACGGAAATCTGGAGGAAACTTAAATCCACTATCGTCACGGTGGAAGGATCCTTTGGCTTGATCATCTTTGGTCATTATCGTGAAATTATAGTGAAATAATCGTGGTGAGTTCATAGTTAAACCCGCAACAACTCTCAGTATCTGAGGATCCATGGCCAGATCTTGAAAAATTTTATCACCATATTGAATGTTATTAATATGCGTTTTGCATGGTTCCTGACGTCCTCTGGTTACTGGTGGTGGCAGATCCAATTCATCCATTTCCAACCAATTCTGTATGGTATTAAGCATCTGTTTTAAGTTTTTAGCTGTTATAACGTCTTTCAGGATTAGAAAACCGTGTAGATCAAAATACCATTTTTCTTCTTCTGTCAGAATAGATTTAGTCACCTTGGGATATCTCCTTTTCCTTTATATTTTTCGGTTGCTTTAGATGAATTAAGGTGAAGAAGGATGCTGCTACATTGATACACTAAGCTGAGACCCCTTCAAACATTCTTACGAGGTCACCGTTCGCCTGCCAGTCTCTCTCCACTTGGCCACTGTCAATAGCTCCCGATGGCTTCATATCCTGACCATCGAGCCCCACCACTTTTAGGATGTGTATAACTGTACTCTGCCTCAACTTAGGCTCAAGTTTAGCTGCCATATCCTCGGCCAAGACATCGACCACTTGCGCCACCAAAGAACGCAGTTTCTCACGATGTCGACCACAAGGCTTGCCTCTCAGCATTAAACCTGGCCGCGAATGCCGCATCATTGCGCTTCCAGTTGTTGATCGTCTGGCGGGTGATGCCGAGTTCATTCGCTACCGACTAGCCGCTTCCTCCCATTATTAGCAACTGGATTGCCTGCTCTTGCATAACAGTCAAATTGTCTTGATTTGCCATTTTTCGTCACCTCTCCATTTAATAGTGCTATTCTATCTGCATCAGCTGGGTTAAAAGTAAACCTCTCCGCAGGTAATCGAAGCTAGTGATTCCAGACCTTAACCACCTTATCTTGCCTCTGACCACCTACCATCACCGTCATTATCTCGACCCGATCAAGGAATGGCCTATTTACCTGGGCCGAATATCCGCTGCCGGGCGCACCATCCAACCAGTTGGCCGCCAGTCTGCCTATCCGACCACCGCACAATCAATAGAACTGGCATCGAGGCTTCAGAGATCACTCTTCTCCAGTCAGTTTGTAGCGGCGATCTTCGGCGATCCACTGCTGCCAAGTTTCTGATTCCAGCTGGCTACCGCTGCGACCGGCTCGTGACAGCAACAGGTCATCTTGACCGAACAGACGCATCAAGCGCCGATCTCTTTGCAACTCGGCATCAGCCACGAAAGATTGGATGGGTAGAATGTCGGTCTCCTCTCGGCGAGGATACCAACATTTGGCATAAAAGCGAGAGATAAAATAACGCATTTCATGGCTGGAGTTGCCGGTGCCAGAGTGTAGTAGACCGCTGTGAATAAACATCGTATCGCCCATTTTTGGATAGAGCAACTGTTCCTGGGGATGGGGTTTTCCAGCCTGATCACCGATAGCGAAAACGGACTGTCGGTGGGAGCCGGGAATGTATCGGAAAGCACCATGTGCCGGTTGGAGGTGGGGAAAATAGTTTAAGACGTTGACAGCGTTGGGCGGCAGATAGTCAGTGGTACGACCGACCTGGGCCCACATGTCTCGATGCCAATGAATCCCGCCATCAGCTCTGGCCTTAGGAGTGGGAAAGGTGGCGGATATAGCCAAGGCTTCTAAGCTGACAAAGGGTCCCATCAAGATTTCGAGAAAGTCGAGAACTTGGGCGTTGGCCACAAAAGGGAGGGCTAGTTGGGGATACTTTTGGATTAGTTGGTAGGTGTCGCGCCGATTACCGTTGGGTGGAGGGTCAGCGAGCTGGTTTTGAAAGACAGATTGCCACTGGGCAACGGTGGTGGGATCTAATTGCTGGGGGAAACAGGTCACCCCCTGTTGCTGGAACTCAGTTAGGTGTTGTGTTAAATCTATTGACATCTGAGACATTTAAACGATTTAAACCCTTCGACTAGCAGGTTTCTGTTGATTTTGCCAGTGAAGGAGCAGAAAGTCAAAGGTATAGTTAACCCAGGCCCACTTGAAGTATTGTTCGGAAGCAAAGAGCCACTAGGTACAGGCAAGATCTCAAACAATCCTACAGGAACTTCAATCAAAGCTAATGATTCCAGACATTAACCACTTTATCTTGTGTTTGGCCCCCCACTGCCACCGTCACAATATACAGCCTGCTGGCCACGACCTCACCCTCACCCTCACTGTCTCGACCCGATCAAGGAATGGCCTGCTTACCTGAGCCGGGTGTCTGCTGCTGAGCCATCCATTCAACCAGTTGACCGGCTACGTTATAGACTTTGATGGTGACCTGGGCCGGCTGGTCCGGAGTGAAAGAAATAGTAGTATGGGGGCTAAAACTATTACCTTTGGGCGAGAAGACCCGCGGTTGGCAAGTTAATGAATCCGGGCTTCAGATTGGCTGAATCTAGTGCTTCAATCTTATCCATTTCACCCAGGGTGTACTGCCTAGGGACAAAACAGCAGCCGAGATGGTCCGTCGTTCCGGGTTGGCAGCACCCCGACGGCTTTCCAAGGCCCATCGGTGCGATGAAAGATTACGGGTTCCTTGCCAGCTGTCGTAGGAGATAGTTAAGGTGGCTCGCTTGATAGCATTCAGTCTGAGTGTGACTGGAGCAAAGTCATAAATGGACGTAATTTGACGAACTGGAGGTTCCTCTTCAATTGAGGTCAGGACATTAATGGTTACAACCTCATCCTGAGATAGAGTGTTAGGTAAAAAGTAGAGTTCCACCTGTCGATCTTCTGGTGTGACACTGCCCCACTCGCAGGTTAGTACTACAGTTGGGATCTCGACCTAGATCATTTGGCTGGCGCTGTTGCCGGTTATATCTGTCGCCGTTACTTGTAGCCAGATGATCCTCTCTTTAATCGGTACCTCCCATTCCTTTTCAAACTTAGCCGCTTGTGGTTGCTTGAGCTGTTTATCCTTCTCTTGCTGATATAAATTAGACTGGACAAATATCTGTTCCCAGGCAGCAGTGGAATCTGGATTATCAGTAGGAGCGAAGTCTAAACGGTAGCTACTGAGGTGTAGGTCGCTGGCCACAACCGAGATAGTAAGTCGCTTAGTAGGCCAGCGGGCTTGATTCTAGTGTCAAACCAACATACCGTGTAAGTATTTAACTTTCTCACACACCTAACCCCATTAGTTATCTCAGCTGGTGGGATTTTCCTTTTCCTGGGAACAACAAAGCTCATCTTCGTTCCCCGCTTAATACCGCTTCTACTTTAGTTCGACCTGTGGGTCGTAACCTTTGTTGTAATTCGTCGATAGTTTCGGAATATAGTGACAAATAAAGGTTTTCCGAAACCTATCAGAAGAGACATTTGGTTTAGAACCGTGGATCAATCGACCGTGGAAAAAGAGCGTTTCTCCTTTTTCCATCTCTACTAATTGGTGGTCGTAAATCGGATTAGGTTGCACCGCTGAATCGGTGAAAGAAAGTGAAGTATCAGTAGATGTCATCTCTAAAATGGGTTCGACCTGTGAACCAGGACAAACGGTTAACCCTCCATTTTCAGCATCTATTTTCTCTAAGGCAATCCAGGCGGCGATACAGGCTCCTGGCTGGGTCTGTAGATAGAAATCATCCTGATGTAGCGCTTGTCCTCTGGCATGAGGCGGCTTCCAGTAGATCATCGTTTGCAGACCAACCGCTTCTTGTCCCAACAATTTCCCAAGAACTTCAACTATCTTTGGGTGCTTTAAAGTCTGCAAGGACAGATCATCGACGCGATGTGGATGCATCATTCGGGGGTACTGCTGCAATGGATCATCCGACTGTGGATCACTGCTAAAGCAACCAGGAATGGATCTGCGGGCGTGCATAGCAAGTGCATGTTCGATGATTTGGTCACATTCCAGTTCTGATAACAGCCCCTTGATCGATACAAATCCCTGCAGTTGATATTGATCTCGTAAGCCCATAAACTTGTTACCTCTACGGCAATGGCCTTACTTATAGTGACAAAACGTCTCGTCACTCCGAATAGTCGATAAGACCAAGGAATTCTAGACTAAGTATAACACACCTCCATTCGGCTTACGGAAGCATATATACCCATTTCTAAACTTTGTCATTATAACCGAAAAGGCTTCGGGTGTAACGCCACCACTCAAGCCAACCAACGGCACATCTTGGCTGTCCGTCTGCTATATTGATGTCTTCAGCGGGCAACTGCAAGCATTAACGGAAAGCCATTATCAAACAGAACACCAGCAGTTAGCCGAGATGCTTTCTCGGCCGGTTCTGCAACGGTTCCGAGCTGTGTTTGTGGCTGACTAACTCAACGATAAAGACCGCACTTCGTGCGACCGGGGTAATTAATTCGATCCTGACACACATCGAAAGCCGAGGTAGGTCCCAAGAATGCGGATAGACGGTGTAGCAGTAAGCCCCCGCAGGTAGTTTGGCAGAGCTTGACTGTAGTATCAAGCTCCGCCCTGCAGCACACGGTGTGTGCCGGTGTCCGGCCCCGGCGGGTTGGTAGCATGAAGTGACTGTAATAGCTAGAACCATACCAGTCGGCTCACCACTCCCAAATATTGCCCGCCATTCTGTCCTTTGTTATTCCTTACGCAACTGCGATAGATATCTCGACTCGGACGCTACGTGCGAGTCCGCATCCGCTTCGGGTTCTATACCACGCAGCATCATGCCCTGTCCACGCGACAGATGCTGGAGGCCCATTGGCTTGTCCAAGGGATCGCGCATCTGGATCAGCAGCGTCGTACGGGGTTGGTCGCTTGTATTGAGTCCTGATCCGTGGATGGTGAGGTAGCTGAAGAACAACACATCCCCTGCTTCGGCGGGACAGGGAGTGGCCCCCTCAACGGGATATTGTTCCGTCGGCAAATGGGAACCGCCCTGATGGATATGCTCATACGGCCCGTTTTTGAAACTTCCCGGAACCACCCGGAGGCACCCCTTTTCGATCGGAGCATCATCGAAATGGATGGTAGCGGCAATCATAGTATGGTTTTTGTGCGGGAAATACGGATAGTCCTGGTGCATCGGGAACGGGGCACCCCGTTCAGGCGGCTTAATGAACATCTTCGTGTGGTGTAACTGCACGTTGGGTCCGATGAGATCTGCAGCGCGGTCGGTTAGCCTGGGATCAATGATGAGTCGAGCGAGGGCCGCGCTGTGGAATTGCACATTGTGGCAGTGCATTAATTCCCTGCGAAGGTTGGTCACCTTGGCTCCGCTAGTCCATCCT
>JASMLX010000014.1:20206-68322 GCA_030748495.1 Candidatus Poribacteria bacterium
TCGCTGCGGACGCTCGGGTCCGATACCGATAGCAATCGGTGCGCCAGCGCGTGCGTTTCCTCCCGGAACAACGCCGCTTCCTCGCGAGTAAATACGCCTTTAGCGAGCAGATAGCCATTCTGCTCGTAGAATGCCATTTCCTCATCGGTAAGTCCATGTACTTTCTCACTGGTAATCATATACTATTCCTCATATCCATCACTACCGGTTGATTGGGTTAGTTAAACCGATTATCGTTCCAATACAACGACTGACGGTGCTCCGTCTGTTGCATGAAGACCTGATATTGTGCGTTCGTCACCTCCGTCACCTCCATATAAAACCCATCCAGTGTCACGGTGTGCACCGGCCGTTCATTTGTACCTCCTGATTAAAGTGGTCTCCCATCTCAAAGAAGCCAGCTAGGATCAGAGCCATCTTGGTCTCGTCTTTATTCCACAGGATTTGGTTGGGCAGGCCATCGGCTAAACTAATAGCAAGCAAAATAGCTAGTGTCAAAGCCAGCCAAATAAGATGAGAGATCGTGACTTTCATGTTAGTCACCTGAAATTGAGCAATGGGTTGAGAGCAGTAGTATGATTACTCCTATCATAACATCAAGTTTATCGGAAGGGAAATGGCAGTAAGTGGATATTTGGTGGACAGCAAGTAGCAACTATGTGGCTAAGTTGACTTCCTGGTTCAGGTCGCGATAGACGGTGGCCTTTGAAATCCCATATCCTGCCATCAACTCCCTGATCAGTTCTCCTTCCTTCCGCCTAGCCTACAGCTCGGCCACCTGCTGTTCTGTCAACCGCTTCTGCTGACCGAAACGCACTCCCCCTTCCTTGGCCTTGGCGATCCCATCCATCTGCCGTTCGGAACGCAGTTGGGTCTCGAATTGGTAGATGGCCGACAACATATGGAACCGCAAACGGCCGCTGGCGTGGCTGGTATCGATATTCTGATCCAGTACCTGCCCACCTGTTTGCCTTGGAGTTTGTCAGCATTTGGCACAGATGCAAAGTCTGGTCACCATCAGGGTGTCCCCTGGCCTAACATATTCCAAACAGGTCTTTAATCTGGGACGTTGATCTGAAGTCCCACTCTTCTGTTCCTCAAACACTTTGTCACAGTGCCTCAATTTGTCGCGTTGGACCTCCTGTCCCACTGAACTGACCCGGGCATAACCTACCAGTGCCATGCTATCCTCCTCAGCTACGTCTCATGCTATCTTAGACGATTTGATAATCCTATTATAAGACATGACATGGGACACATCAACACCTAGATCTCAGTGTATAGACTTTCTGAAACCTAACATTCTTTCATGTCGGAAGCCGGCCCTGTGGTGTCAAAGCCAGAGGGCGGTTCTGTTTTCAGGCTCAGAAAAAACACCAACTGAGATAACTGCCCTCTGGAGGCCAATTTTTGAGGCCGAGGAGAGAGGTCATAATGGCAAATGATAGAATCATTCAGCCGTTAGATCCCCAGGGATTAGCCTTTCAATAACGGTGGTTGGTCAGCCGGGGCAGATAACTCCTCGAAAAACCGATTTAAATTTAAATGAATTTAGCTAGGCTGTTATCAGGTAGTTATGTGGTAGTTGCCTGAAAGTTATGCCTGTTCACATAGGATTTACACCTGTTTTCCAGTCCTTCTTCTTTTAAATCAACCGACCAGCTGTCGGCACCAATATTTGAGCCCTTAATTTCAAGCTAGCGCGGGCCCAAAAGTGGCCTAATCCTGGCTTCAGCCGGCTTTTTCCCGTCCGGCCGGTTCATTTTGACCCTCTTGGTCCTTTCCACCCGACTGAGCCGAGCATAAATGCCCCTTCAATGGAATCGGAAGCCATGACCGTCATGATAATGATTGTTAGAGCCGGAATCAGGAATTAATCGGCCCAACATGTTGCTTGACAGTCCACCACTGAAGACCACATCGCCTTGCTAGCCTTCCACCTAGATTCGCCTGGCCATAGCAGACCATCTAGAGGAAATAGGGGTCCAATTTTGGCTGCCCCACAGAAATAGCAGTAGAATTTTCAAACAATGGCCGGAAATACCAGCCTGTTTTTGGGACATTTAACCTGCTGGCCAATAGTATCCTCCTAGCCAGGCTTTTCGCCCCTGCTAACTCACCTGCTGGAGAATGAAGAAGATTTGGCTCGGCGGCTGGATGATTACGTGAAGGCTGAGGTTTTGGCCTTTTGGACATTGAGACCACGGGATTAGACCCGTTGACTAACCAAATTCGTTTAGTTCAAATAACGGCACAGGATTTACCTGTTTGATAGTCGACCTGTTTCAGTGCTCCAACGGATTGTCAGCCTTGACCCCTTTGTTAACAATAAATCTGTCAAAGTGGTCCATAATGCCAAATTCGAGCTTAAGTTTCTGCTACAAAATGAGGTTGAACTCAAGGGACAAATCTTTGATAGTATGTATGCTGACAAGTTACTTCATGCCGGCATACGTAGGCATTCTAGTACCTTGGAGCATCTGGCACAGTTCTACCTCAAGCGTCCATTAGACAAAGAACAACAAAACAGCGATTGGAGTGGTGATCTAACTGCCGACCAGTTAGCCTATGCTGCTGTTGATGCCGAAATATTGCTACCTTTGCGAGAAAAATTAATTTCCCGCTTAAAGAGTCAGAAGTTGATTGAGGTAGCTCAATTAGAGTTCGATTGCGTCTGGGCCATGGCTCAGATGGAGTTAGCTGGTATTAGGCTTGAGGTTGATCGACGGCAAAATTATTGTCAGTTAATCCAGCAAAACATTGGCCAATACCAAGCCAAGCTACAGCGTCATTGCGCCGAATGGTCGCAAAAGGAGGACCAACCAATTAACCTGCGGTCGACACAGCAATTACAAGCCGCTTTGGCTTTGTTAGGCATTCAGGTCAAAAGTACCAGGCAGTCAACTTTAGAGGCTAAATCGGATTCAGTGGTGGTAGCTAATCTGCTGTAGTATAAACATTGGCAAAGCCAAAACAGCAAGTACGCCGATAAAATTTTGAAATCAGTCCATCCTGAGACCAATCGAATCCACGCCGAGTATCGTCAACTCGGCACCGACACCGGCCGCTTGTTTTGCAGTAACCCACCACTACAGCAAATACCCACTCAACAACAAGTCCGTAGTTGCTTCGTGCCAACTGAAGGAAACAGGTTTATCATTGCCGACTATTCTCAGATTGAACTCCGAGTAGCAGCTCAGATTAGTCAAGACCAGCGAATGATTGAGGTCTATCAAAACGGAGAAGACCTGCATCGGTTAACGGATTCCTTATTAACTGAGACATCGATTACAGAGGTGACTGATGAGCAGCGGCAAGCGGCCAAAGCGGTCAACTTTGGTCTGTTGTTCGCTATGGAGGCCAAAGGGTTACGTAGTTATGCGCTTAATACTTATGGGGTGGAGATGAGTTTGGATCGGGCCAGCCGATTCAAACAACGCTTCTGTGATAGTTATGCCGGATTTGCGGCCTTCTTGCAAAATTCGGCTAACCGAAAAGTCAAACAATTTCGAACACTGAGTGGTCGGATCAGGCATTTCACCCAAGGCTATGCCTCACTACCCAACGCTTTAAATACCCCCATCCAAGGTACTGCCGCTGATATTATCAAACACGCCCTGGCTGATTTACCGGCTCAGTTGATCGATACTCGAGCACAAATAGTGGCTTGCATTCATGATGAAATTATTATAGAAGTTAAAGAGAGGCATGCTGAAACCGCCAAACAGATACTAGACCAAGTGATGGTGGCTACAGGCCAACACTATCTGACAGATGTGCCAGTAGTGGTAGAAGCCAAGATTACCGATAGTTGGGCCGAGAAATAAGCAGACAGGTCGGTTAACTGACCACCAAAGACCAGCAGATAGAGCGTCTCCAGTCAGCACTCGACCAGTCGCAACAACTCCAGGCTCTAGCGGAGAGCCGTCATCAAGCTGAACATCAGCAATTAGCCGAGATTGAGGGGCGGTCGTTGTTGCAACAGCTAAAGGCCGTTCTGGTGGCTAATCCTTAAACTATGCTGGGTGACTACACACTGCTCTTGTGGCCGACTGAGCAAATAGAGCTTTTTTGGACACCAGTCCAACCCTCCTAAACATTTCCTCTTCATCTGCCGATAAGTAATTGACCTCCTGGCCTGAGTGGATCGGTTTCCACTGCCGGCGTCAATTTATCTACCTTATCGGGAGGACTTACACCCAAACAACATCAACATGCTCTTCACGCCCTCGTTTCTTCTTTACCGTTTGAACTAAGGTCGGCACTAACATTCCCACCTTTTAATGTCGGTGTCACTTTTTTCTAAACACTCTGTCTGCAAATGCAGATAAATAATCATCCGCTAATAAGCTAATAATAGTAGGGCTGATCCCCGTACTATTATAAATAGGATTAGATGATGAAACTATTCGGCCAGACAACTTCTCAATTCTCTACTACCCACTCAGTCACCAAAGCCTGGACTGAATCCAAAGGCTGGCGTCCATCCCCCTATCATCAGCCCTAGGCAGAGAAGGTAGTCCGCATGAACTTTAGCCATGCTCCACCACCGATGCAACTCGTCTACAGGTTCCAGTCTTCAAACCCAAGGTCTGTTTCATCTCAACCGACGACTCCACTATAGTTAGCACTAAAGCAGCCAATTGCAGACGTGAACCAAAAAGTAACACAACATCGTAAAGTCAACCTGATTCCTTCATCAAACGACCAACTGGCATGAACAGTTTCCGAATTAACACCCCAATAGCATCTTCTAATTCCCTACGTCTTTTGGGCCAATCCCAAGCCAAGATGGAAAACGCCATTCAACGTCTATCATCGGGCTTGCGCATCAATTCGGCTAAGGACGATACGGCGGGCAGTGCTATCAGCCAACGGATGCAGAACCAGATCCGTGGTCAGCGCATGGCCAGCAACAACATCAAGCAAAGCACCGACCTAGTTCAAACAGCGGAGGGAGGCCTAGGTGAAATCCAGGGCATCCTGAGTCGGATGAGGGAGCTAGCGGTGCAAGCGGCCTCCGATAACCTGCATACCAACGATCGATTCAGTATCGATCTGGAGTATCAGCAACTGAAACAAGAGGTCAATCGGATTGCTAATTCTACCAGCTACAACAGTATCAATCTATTAGACGTCAGTCGTAGCGGCAGTAATGGCGTAGACAGTACACAAGGGAGTACAGGCAGTTCAGGGACTGGCGGCACCGGTGAGATCACCAACATCACCGACTTAGTGGATTCCTCTGATGGCTTGAGTGACAATGGAGCCCTGACTATTCATAACGACCAGCTGTATTGGACTGACACTTTCACCGACAAGATCCAACGGGCTGATCTGGACGGCAGTGAATGTCACCGACTCAGTGGATTCCTCTGCTGGCTTGAGTGGCCCTATTGGCCTAACCATCCATAACGACCAGCTGTATTGGACTGACTATCTCACCCAAAAGATCCAACGGGCTGATTTAAATCTAGCCTCAGGCGGTCTAGGCGACGGCACCTCCGACTTCACCCTTCAAATCGAGGCCGACAACTCCACTGACGACCGTATGACCTTCGGCATCGATTCCGTCACCACCGACAGCCTGCTATTAGCCGACACCGACGTCGACTCCTTAAGCGATGCTCAAACCACCATCAACTCACTGGATGCGGCCATCGACTTCATCAACGACCAACGCTCCAACTTAGGTGCTGTCCAGAACCGCTTGGGTTTTGCCAACTCCAACCTGATGTCGAGTATCCAGAACACCGAACCTTCTCTCTCCACTATCCGTGACGCCGACTTTGCCTTTGAAGCCAGTAACCTGGCCCGCACGCAAATACTGACCCAGTCAGGCACAGCCATGCTGGCTCAGGCTAACCAAATATCACAGAATATACTGTCACTACTGAAATAGAATTTAATAGCGATAAGCCAACGATAGCAACCCTCAACTGACTACAACAGGTGTCAAGCTCCGTCAGCGAATCTGCCAGTCACTGACCACAAAAGGGCGGATCACCCGGGTCAGTGGGGGTTGTTTTTTATGTGGGATTGGCCAGACAGACTATCAATATTTGGAAGAATCAAGACAGTGCTTTTATTGCTCGGTTGAACTTAGAACGAGAGGTAACGTGGTCAGCCCATCGAGAAAAGTTACGCTCGATAGTAACTAAAGCTGTGGATTTACTAGCCAGTGGTCTGGATAGCCAAGATGAGAGGATTCGGCAGAATTCCGCCGTTCATGTGTTAAAAACTGTCGGACTTTATGGCAAAGATCTTAGGCCATATGGACACACAAGTACGAATGAGATTGAGAAAGAGTGGGATTACGCTAGCGAAACGTTACAGTTTTTTGAGAATATTGGCAGAAGCATGTTGAAGTGAAATAGGCTTAAAATCTCGATTGGTTTATTTGCTACTATTCCTCCGTCAATGATGACTGCAGTTTTTGTCTATCGCAAGTTGGCTAAACCCGATATTGAGGTGTCTAGACAAGATTAACATTACACAACCATCCCTTGGTTCTAGTTGATAAGTGGGTACTTCATGTCATTCTCATCCAGACAAGGAGTCTAACTATGTTTTGTCACCCACTTCTGAGCCCGTGGTGCGGTTTTACCTTCAAGTTCGGAATGTGCTGCCAGTAGTTGGCCGTTGGGCTGTCTGGCCAATTGGCTTGGAGTGTCTCCCAATCAAATGGAGAACCTAGCCAGTGAAAATGGGGTTGTAGCCAGGAGTCGGAAATGGTGTGGCTGTAGCCGGTGTATCGAAAATCTATCGAGAGGCGAATCACATCTTCTGTGTGATTGTCGGCAGCTGCATGAACTGTTAGCGATTTAAAAAGCAGAATGTCACCCGCTTGGTAATCGGTTTGCAACCAAACCGAGTCTGCATCCACATCAACTGTATTTCCACCCGGGCCGGGAGCAGAATGAGGGACTAAAAACCCCGATTTGTGGCTGTTTGTCAATAGTTTCAACCCTCCGGTTGCAACCGGCACGTCGCCCAGCGGAGCCCAGCAAGATACGGTTTCTGTTGAGCCGCCTACATAAAGCCAATCTTGATGTGGTTGTGTTCCTCGTTCGTTATCCCGGGGAAAGGCGACGCGAGCAATGGTCATCGGTAGAGCAAAGACCGGTTCCTGGAACAGATATTCCATGATGGTATGCACTTGCGGTGTCATCTTTAGTCGATGAAAAGATTCTAAAGCTTGGATCTTGGCATAAACGGGTCTCCACTCCTTATCCCCTTCTAAAATTGGTTCGATATCAGTTAGACCATCCATTACGTCAGTTCCCTCTCTCAACCACCCCTCTTCCTGGCAAAACTCAAGAATCTGCCGCCGTAGTGATAGAACTTCTGGCTGAGGAAGTGTGTCTCGCAAAAACAGATATCCGTCGGCATTGAACTGTTGGCGCAAAGCAGGTGGATCAGACAGAAGATGATTTGATTCAGTGAAATATTCCATAGTTAAACTTAACCTCTTAATTTTATTGGCTGAGTCGTTCGTCTCAAAAACTAATTTTTAGCTGAGGTATTCCCCTGGCGATAGAAGACACTTACAAACACAGGACCTACGGTTGTTCTGAACGTTGCTGATGACCTGAAGGCCGAGGACACCGTCAACCCGTTATTGCGGTACGACTCGACCAATGGGTAGGCGGCGATGTGGTGCACGTTCTGTGGGATGATATGACGCTTCCGGCCCCAAGTGCGCTACGACACCGGTGATATCTCCGATGTGGGCACAGCGGTGTGGATGTACGATACAACTAACGATGGGACTGGTCACCACTGGTCACCATAGGTGTTCACACAGTTGAGGTGGTCTTGGAGAAACAGAATCCCAAAGTTGCTTCCGATATTGTTCTGACGAATGTCGAATTGGTCATTCAGTACCCAAGGGCTCGCGGACAAACTCATGAACTGATTCGCAAGGAGAGCGAAAAATGAGCACAATTGAATAACCGACAAAGTATATGAAAGCGACCATGATTGCGTGTGCTGAAGCCGATGTCAAAGGCATATCGACGGAAAAACCTATCGCCGGTGTTCTGGCAGAAGCAGATAAAATGGTCGAGTCCTGCAACTGGTAGAAATAGAGACCACTGGAGACCTTTTTCCCGATGCGTTGCACCCATCCCAGTATATAGCCGGCTCTGTGGTTTGATAGTTCCCAGCCGGTTTCTTTGATTCGTTCGAGCGATCGCCTCGCTTCACCCAGTCCAGATACCCTTAGTGATTGATAAAGGGAAATGTCCCGTTGTAGCCCAGTGCCGCGATCGCCGGCAGCGGCGAACTGACGAAGGGAATGCCCGGGAACATCGGCGTCTGCTGGTAATGCAGTACCACATTGCAGCGTAGCGGATCACCGTCGTTCTCTTGTCGCAACTTGGCGCCCTGGTGCGGAATATGACTGAAGAAGACCACCACGTCGCCGGTCAGGGGGTAGAGGTGGGTGTGAGGCTGTTTTTCACACCACTGGTAGAATGGATTATCCGAATTGTATCCGCCGAGATGTCGAATCTCCTCAGGCAGGGCGTTGTGGCAGAAGTCATCGATAAAGGTCAGCCTCCCCGTCTCGGGCGTGTTGTCGGTAAGATAAAAGGTGGTATTGATGCATAACGGGCGCAGCGCATGGCGGGCCTCGTCGGGCGCGTCCCAGTAATAGCCAAAATCCTTGTGCCATTCCTGAGTATAGGCAGCGGGGTTGATATGCGCCCGAAAGCTGCGCAACTGGCATTGCCGGCCCAGCATGGCCTTAAGATACGTAGCCACCGAAGCATGGCCGACTAGCGGCCGTGCTAAACCCGGTTCCTGCTCCAGCAGATGGTCGAAGGCGACATTGCCGACTTCGTTGCTGATATCCCATTCTTCATGCTTGTATTTCCGCGTCAGACACTCGCGCCAGGCTTCAACCATCTCTAAGTTGAGCGCCCCACGCACAAGCAGATAGCCGTGCCGGTCGAGCGCATCGAGCTGTTGTTCCAGGTCTGTAATTTCCGCCGTATCGGCGACCAATTCTCCCATATTCTCCCCCTTTATCCTATCCGTGTATCACTTGATTCATAACGATGACCTGCACGCTCTGCAGCTGGCATGGCAGTCAAATCGCGCTCGGAACACATAGTTGGTTCTCTCGTGCTACCCAGCTTCATCGGAGATTACCCTTGTCGTCCTGCCGAGATCGCCGTGCGACTCAAGCACACCATTGTGTCAGGACCGTAGGCTTGACTATTTCGAGCCTTTACTTTTCCGAGCTCAGCCGAGACAAGGGGTTGCAACTCCGAATCTGCCGACCTTGGTTTTTGACTGCAGTTTACCAGTGCCAACAACCATAAAAACAGTTCGATTGGACGGCTTAAACCCATTAGGCAAAAGGTTTGGTCTAGATCTACCGCAAATGGCTATTTGGGCCACTTTTACAGGCTGGTATATTCTTCCATTCTAGCACAATTTCTGCTTCTTTCCAAGAATTTTTTACCCTTTTACAGGCTGGCCGCAAGAAGCTGACATGCAGCGTTGACTGGCCAAGCGGGAAAAACAGCAGTTGGAATCATCGCGGGAGATGCAAACTTTGCAACGTCAACTCTAGGCAACGGCACATCGGATGTCCCGTCTGGTCAACACCTTAGCAGATAACACCTTTCCGGCAGAAGGCATCCAAAAAATATGGGGAAAAAGAGATTAAGAAACTGCAACGGAATAAGAGGAGGGCCAGTAGTGTTACACACCCGATAGGGCAGATAACAAAAATAGAGTGGCATTTAGAGAGTAAGTGAGAGGACAAGAAGATGGGTTAGGAAAAGGGTACCAACTAAGGAGAGTTGATATCCGCCTGATTCCCCCGTAAGGGGACGGAATTTCGTTCTGGAAAAATCAACTACCTACACACCTGGCACTATGACTCAGCAACCGTGAGAATCTAAAAGATGGTGAATACGGCAGACTAGTGAGTTAGAGAAGAATTCCGATCTCTATTTCAGAATCTTCATCTTGCCTGTTTGCCCGTAATCTCCTGCTTGCAAGCGGTAGAAGTAAACCTCACTAGATACCGACTCACGATTAGCATCGTGTCTATTCCAGTAGATGCCCTCGGTTGCCGGAGTGAAGTAGCGCGCTATTGCCAACCCAGTTTAATTTTCCTGACCAAACGGGTCTAGAATGTAGCACTATCCGATTTAGACTATTCAGTTAATTCAGCCTTTTTTTTGATGGAAAAGGTAGCCACATTAAAGTTGCTCAGAAAGGCTTATTTCCAGAAACCCTCGATTTTATGTAGTGACCTAGATAAATGGCCACAAAGCACAGGACTGGGCAGCAGTCGTTTCTGCAAGAGGAACAGCCAAGCAAGCATACTAGATGGGATATCAACCTACCGATAAACTAGCCTATGTTTGGAATAATGATAGTGACAAAACATGGGATTAGCAGGGGGCAATTAAGATTCCACAAGACACTTGGGCATTGATAGCGGTTGCTATTGAAAAAACAAAAGCTACTACTTATAACTTATACAGTAGCCACTAAGAAAGGTTCTGTCGCAAACTTGAACAAAACCTTAAAAATCTCCTAATTCTTATCCATTTGCATTACATCACCAGGTAATTAAATTGTTCTATCAAGCTTCCATCAGGAATTGGGCCTACTTGTCCCTGGCGAATCATTGGAATTAACTCAATCCCTTGAAGTGTGGCGTGGGCTGAATAGAAAGCTTGGAATCCGAGTGCTGATCCGGGTTTCTTTTTTACCTGGCCATGGTCTGGTTCAATAATCTTGTTGAGGTCTTTACACTACCGGATTTCTATCGCCGGATCGCATTCGTCATTCTAAGCCTCGAGCGCAGCAGTATTGGAACCGCTCTGATCTATATTGATTTTTATAGGGGTACAGTTATTAGGAATAGCCTGGCGTAAAAAGCCAAGTGTCGCCTTGGTATCCGGCTTGGCCGTTAGTAAAAAAACGACGGTATGACCGTCTTTATCTCCCGCTCAATACAAGTATTTCCATTGACCACCCACCTTGAGGTAGGTCTCGTCCAGTCGCCAGCTTAACCCACCTTTGGTTTGTGATTCTTGGCCGGTTCTACTAATCAGGACGCATCTTTAACAACCCATCTATTGATCGTTGACCGGTCGACCACGACCCCTCGCTCCGCTATAAGCTCTTCCACATCACGGCAACTGAGATTAGATCGAAGATACCAGCCTACAGCGGTAAGAATCAGATCCGTAGGAAAATGTGGGCCTGAAAATTTCATCCGCCAAGCTACCATCTTTCTATGGAGATGGCCAGTTGGCGACAGAATCCCAGACAGAGGGTAGAGCAAATAACAGCCACCACGGCAATTTGGGTCCAACCATCCCAAATGAGTATTTGGGCCAAAGCCAGAGCAGGATCTGATATTTCAGCGGCCAACAGAAAAAGAGCATTAAAAGTGAGGGCCAGAGACAAGCAGAGGTAGAGCGTGGCCAATGGCAGAGCCAGCAAAAAAAGGCCAGCCCCAACGTGGGCAGGGATAAAAAGGCTGACAGGTAAGCTGGTAATATCATAATAGATTAAGTATTAAGCTACTCTAGCCGGTTGAAGCAGCCAGATTAGGGCTAAGGTCAATGAAAAGCGAAAAAAATTTTATTAAACCGGCCAAGGGTTATAATAGGACGATAATATCCGATTGTTTAGTCGCCAAATCACCAGTGTATCGAGCGTAATAACTAGCTCGTTCGCACCACGATGCAGAAGAGTCGATACAAGCGACGCCGAACCCATACCATCCAAATGGATTTGAAACCAGATTTGTCTGTCCGCATACTTCGACATCAACTGAACAGTATCAATAATAAAGACTGAAATCGATGTGTTTCCGTGGCATAACCGGTATCTACCGCAACCAATCATTCAACGCAATATCGTTGCATTTTCTTGTCTGGATGTGGTAGCCTTAAATGTGGAGTTGGCGTGCATAAAGCAGTTCTGCAAGATGTGGATTTTAAGGTGGCCTCCGTACTCGAAACTTACCAGGGAACCGCTTACATTATTATTACCCCACGGATTAAGCGACTTTACTACCGACGCGGTGAGGCTTGACAACTAAGGAGATAACGCAGATGGGTTCAACAAACGGAAGTCACTTTCCAGAAATTACAACTACAATGGATGGAGCTCAATCCGTCGTATATGTCGAAGCTAAAATCACCCAGGGGGCTTGTGCCTATCCTATTACCTCTTCCTCCAAGATGGGAGAAGAATACGAGACATATGTAGCAGACGGTGTAACGAATCTATGGGAGCAAAAACTGCAGTTTATGGAGCTGGAATCGGAACATAGTGCAGCTTCAACATGCGAGGGCTTCGCCTTGGCCGGTGGACGTGTAACGAACTTCACTTCTGGGCAAGGGCTTATCCTGATGAAAGAGGTCTTGTACACCATTTCCGGTAAGCGATTGCCAATCGTCTTTCATATTGGAGCCCGAGCCTTAACTTCACACTCCTTGAATGTGCATGCCGGTCACGATGATGTAATGGGTGTGGCTGACTGTGGTTGGGGCATGATCTTTGCTAAAAATGCCCAAGAAGCCGGCGACTTTGCTTTAATCAGCCGTCGAGCTGCGGAAGACTCTGATACTCCCTTCTTCAACGTACAAGACGGTTTTTTGACCACACACACTATTGAGACGGTTGTATTACGCGACGATGAAATGATGCGTCAATACATAGGCAAACCGGAAGAAAAATTGCTCAACTTGATGGATACTGCTAACCCACTAATGGTGGGCGCGGTTCAGAATCAGGACAGCTACATGAAGGGGAAAATTGCCCAGCGCCACTACTATGACCAGGTGCCGGCAGCTCTTCAAAACGCGATGGACGAATTCAACCAATTAAACGGCACCAACTATTCCATGATTGAGGAACACAACATGGAAAATGCCGAGTATGCTATCGTTGCTATGGGTGGTGCTTCTGAAACGGCCATGGCAACTGTAGACTACATGCGTGACGTGTGGGACACTAACGTTGGTGTGGTAAACATCGTTGCTTTTCGACCCTTCCCTGGTCCGATTATCGTTGAGGCACTGAAAAACGTGAAAGCTTTCTCGATACTCGAGCGGATGGACAACCCCTTGGCTCAATCGAATCCATTAACAACAGAAGTTAAATCAGCCTTTGTCGATGCGATGAATGGCGCCCCTGGTTATAGCAAAATTGATCAAGTGCCCAAAATGTTTTCCGGCGCTGGAGGTTTGGGTAGTAGAGACATTCGACCTGCTGACTTTATCTCCATGGTTGAAAATATGCGTGCCAAGGAGAGCAAGAGATTCTTCGTCATTGGTATCAAACACGATTTGGCGTTAAGTGTGGGGCTAGATCCGGACGTCCGACCTGAAGGCTCATTCTCTATGAGAGGGCACTCAGTTGGCGGTTTCGGTTCAGTTAGTACTAACAAAGCCATCGCCACTATGGTTGGGGAACTCGGTTACCACGTGCAAGCCTACCCGAAGTATGGCTCCGAAAAAGCCGGATTGCCGACGACCTACTACCTGACGATTTCGAGAGAACCCATCCGCACGCACTCGGAACTCAACTTTGTGGACTTCGTTCCCATGAACGACACCAATGCTTTCCATACGACCAACCCCTTCGCAGGCTTACAGGAAAAAGGGATGATTTTCCTGCAAACACCTATGACAGATCCACAAGAGGTCTGGGATGCGATACCTGCAAATGCGCAGGAAATTGTGCGTAAGAAGCATATTCAGGTGGTAGCCTTAGATACCAAGGCTATTGCACTTGAAGAGGCGCCTTCCCCTCAGTACAATCAGGTCATGCAAGGGGTTGTTTTACTGGGTATATTCCTCAGCAAGGTACCGTTTCTACAGGGCTTAAACATGGCGGAAGAAGAACTCTTTGATCAGGTCTACAAGGTCTTGGATAAGAATTATGGACACCGGCCAGAAAGTCTAAGAGCAAATCTGAACTGTGTTAAACGAGGTTATCACGAAGTCTTTGAGATTCCTCGAGGTATCATTGAGATAACGTCGATCGTAAGATCGTTACCACTGGCAGAGAATTAATGAAAGTTTCAGAAGCACCACAACGGAGAAGTATCCATTACATCGAATACAGGCAAACAGAAAACGGAGAGTGGATTTCAGAGAAATTCCACGCCGACTGTGAACTTGTGATGGAGCATAAAATTGCAGACGGTGAAATAGCACAAATTGAAGCCGGTGAGCGGCCAGATTGGACCATTCTCGGCTTACCTGAAATCAGGTGTAACGGTGAAGTAATAAAAGAATACCTGGAACATTAACCCTAAGTGGTCATATCCAGCCATTTCATGAATGCATCATTAAGTTTAAGTTAAACGCTAAAGAGACTCAAGAGATTTGTAATAGTCATAAGGATAACAAAATGGGAAAAGTGCCTTTCTTCGCCCCAACCCTTGAAGAACGTCTGGAAACAGCTGTCAATATTGAAGATTTTAACAACCGGATTCTCGATGATTACGACAGAAAAGGGTCGGCTGAATTGGAAGCAGATGTTCAGACGGCTAGAAGTATTATCCCAGCTGCCTCTGGCTCCTACCGGGATTTCAGCTATATTGCCACCGAGATCCCACTCTATGATCCGTCCAACTGTGTGGGTTGTATGGAGTGCGTGATCGAGTGCCCAGATACCGCTATTCTAGGCAAAGTCGTTGAACCAGACGCCTTACAATCAGAATTAGATCAGGTCGATGATTCGAGAGACCAACGAATGTTGAGATCACGCTTTGCTGATACGCAGAAATACTTCTCTACCTTTGAGAAGAAAGGTGAAGAAGGAGGGCTATTCGGTATTTTTATCGACCCAACCAAGTGTAAGGGTTGTGCCGAATGTGTGGATGCTTGCGGAGACCATCAGGCGCTATCTATGGTGACCAAAACTGATGAGACGCTCAAGCAGTTCCAAGAGACCTTTGATTTTTACAATCAATTGCCTGATACGCCTAAACGGTTTATCAGTGATCGTCTTTTGACAGACATGATGCTTAGCCCAGATTCGCTTTTGTACGTGGGTGGGGCTGGCTCTTGTGCCGGTTGTGGCGAAGCGACCGCCCTCAGGATGATGACAGCAGCTACCGGATTCGTTCACGGGCCAGAGAATTTTGGCATGGTGGCCTCAACGGGTTGCAACACCGTTTACACTTCGACTTATCCCTACAATCCATATACCATTCCGTGGGCTAACTCCCTTTTCGAGAACGGTGCAACGTTTGGCATGGGGGTTCGGTCTCGGTGGAATCAAATGGGTTGGGAAGGCAAAAAGTTGTGGGTTGTCGGTGGTGACGGTGCATTCCTCGACATCGGATTCCAATCCCTTTCGCGGATGATAATGTCCGGTATGGACATCAATGTGCTGGTGCTGGATACCCAAGTCTATTCCAACACAGGTGGACAAGCTTCAACTGCCAGTTTCATGTCCCAACGATCTGACATGGCCTGGCATGGTAAAGAACTAAAAGGGAAGCGTGAGAACCGAAAAGAGTTAGCTAACATCTGCATGATGCACCCCAACGTTTACGTGGCACAAACTACCTGTGCCCACTTCAACCATTTCTACCGTTGTGTGATGGAAGCCAACGAATACGACGGACCAGCTGTCATCATCGCCTACTCAACTTGCCAACCCGAACACGGTGTGGCCGACAACGCGGCCATGAAGCAAGCCAAACTGGCGGTAGATTCTCGTGCCTTCCCACTGATCGTTTACGATCCACGGAAAGGTGATACTATGAAGGAACGACTGGACCTGAAAGGCAACCCCTCTGTACAAAGCGATTGGTACACCATCCGCAAGACAGGTGAAACAATCGACTTTATCGACTTTGCCAGAAGTGAATACCGTTTTCATAAGCACTTTTTGGGAGAAATAGAATCGCCTAAAATCACGGCAGGTTACGGGGAGCCATCACCTGAATTATTAGCTTCCAAAGAGGAGCGGCTGGCCAACTGGCGCCTACTTCAAGAACTGGCTGGCATTAAATCTGGCGAAACGGCTAAAGTGGCTCCAGTTAAACAATCTGCTGCCGGCAGTGAGGCAGCTGCCAAGCAGAAAGCTGCTTTGATGGCTGCACGTAAAGCACGGAAAGCTTCAACTAGCGGCGATGAGGGCGGAGCTGAGGCAAACAAGCAAAAAGCGGCGCTTTTGGCCAAACTGAAGGCACAGAAAGCGCAAAAGTAGTGCAGATTCTGCTGAGTTGAACCCAAGCTGAAATTATCAGCCGACCAAATCAAAAATAGATCTAGCGTAACAGTTCAATAAAGTTGCTTCTTCGGAGGCAACTTTTTTCGTTGTCTTCGTAATTAGAGCTTCTATCCGCTATAATGAAATTGTTGGAACTCAGACTGATCTGAGGACAAACGAGACCAAATAAAATCATGCAGTACCTCACACAGAAACTCCGACTAAGTGACGTTGACTTCGCTGATCGGTCAGTTTTGGTTCGGGTCGATTTTAATATCCCTCTAAACAACGGTGTTATCGTTGACGACACTCGTATCCGCTTAGCTTTGCCTACCATCCATCACTTGTTGGTTAGCGGGGCTAAGGTCATCTTGGTAACACATGTTGGCCGACCTAGCGGATTTGATGTAGCCCTCTCAACCTTACCGATGGCAGAGCATCTGAGCAAACTACTCGGACTGCGGGTAAAGCATGCCGTTGATTGTATCGGATCAGAAGTAGAGGCCATTGTATCGGAGATGGTAACAGGCGATGTATTACTGATAGAGAATGTCCGCTTTTATCAAGAGGAAACCGACAATGATCCAGAGTTTGCCCGTCAACTAGCGGGTTTAGCCGACATTTATGTCAACGATGCCTTCGGTGCTGTGCACCGTGCTCACGCTTCGACAACCGGCATCCACTATCCGGTAGCGGTGACTGGGCAATTGATGGAACGGGAAATCAATTATCTCGGAAGCCTACTAGCCGCACCGAAACGGCCTTTTGTCGCCATCATCGGTGGAGCTAAGATCTCGGACAAAATCGGCGTGATCGAGAATCTGATCAACACGGTCGATGAATTGGTGATCGGCGGTGGCATGGGCTACACCTTTCTAAAAGCCATGGGCAACCAGATTGGTGGATCTATCGTCGAACTGGATAAACTGGACCTAGCCACCGATTTAATGACCAAAGCTGAAGCCAAGGGGGTTACCATCCATCTGCCAGTTGACCACGTTATTGGTCAAGAATTCGATCCTGATACCCCCGCCAAAATTGTGCCTAGAAATCAGATACCGATTGATTGGGAAGGATTTGATATTGGCCCAGAAACGGTTGAGGTTTTCGGCCAGGTCATCGATAGAGCCGAAACTATTTTTTGGAATGGACCAGTTGGTGTATATGAGTTCGACCAGTTTGCAGTTGGTACTTTGTCATTGGCCAAACGGATTGCGGAGACAGACGCTATCAGTATTATTGGTGGAGGGGACTGCGTGGCCGCAGTTCAAAAAGCCGGTGTTTCAGATCAGATTTCGCATATTTCGACCGGTGGAGGAGCTTCGCTGGAACTAATCGAAGGGAAAGAACTGCCCGGTATTGCTACCCTAACTGACAAAGCAGATTATTCAAGCTAAGATTTTTGGAGAAGGAATGAGTATTTTAGTTGATAAAAATACCAAGGTAATCGTGCAAGGGTTAACTGGACGGGCCGGTCAATTCCACGCGCAGCAGTGTGTGGCCTACGGTACCCAGATCGTCGGTGGGGTAACTCCCGGCAAAGGCGGTTTAAGCGTAGACGGGATACCTGTTTTCGACACGGTCGAGGCCGCACGAATCGCCACCGGGGCAGATGCTTCTATGGTCTACGTTCCCGCTGCTTTCTCTGCTGACGCGGTAATGGAAGCCGCTAAGGCCGGGATACGCCTGATTATCTGCATTACCGAAGGAATACCCGTTTTAGATATGGTCAAAGTGAAACGGTATTTGGAAGGCCTGAACTCCGACCGAGGGGAGATTCGCCTCATCGGCCCTAATTGTCCGGGTATTATTACCCCCGGCCAATGCAAGATCGGTATTATGCCCGGATATATCCATCAACCGGGAAAAATCGGCATTGTCTCTCGAAGCGGAACCCTGACCTATGAAGCGGTGCATCAAGTTACGCAGTTGGGATTGGGACAATCGACCTGTGTTGGTATTGGTGGCGATCCGATCAACGGTACGAGTTTCGTCGATACCTTAGCCCTGTTTGAAGCCGATGAAGATACAGAAGCCGCGATTATGATTGGCGAGATCGGTGGAACGGCAGAAGAAGAGGCGGCTGATTTTGTCAAACGGGAAGTCAGCAAACCGGTGGTTGGATTTATCGCCGGACAGACCGCACCAAAAGGGAAACGAATGGGACACGCCGGGGCGATAATCTCCGGAGGTAAAGGAACCGCTGCCGAAAAGATCGAGGTGTTACAGGCGGCCGGCATCGCTGTCGCCAAAAGCCCGGCTGAAATGGGTCAAACACTGGCCGGCGTTCTCTAGCCTGACCGAGATTCATCAGCAGGAGTCGCTGTGTTGGCGGATCGCATATCCAAGCCGGGTAGATCCAGTCTTGGTCAAACGACAACGATTGTCGCCGGTCGGAGACCGGTTGCCGAGTTGCTGAAAAATCGGGAGCAAGAGATCGAACGCCTGTTGGTGGCCGAGCGTCTTGTCAAGAGCCAAAAAGGTCAGGCTATCCAACGGTTGCTGAGTGACGCTAATCGCCGACAAATTCCCGTAGAATCGGTTCCAACTGAAAATCTAGACCAACTGTCGCCCTCACCCCACCAGGGGGTAGTTGCTTTTGTTCGAACCTCAGCCTACCTATCTGTTGAAACACTCCTATCTCAGGCTGGCCCAATACCGTTATTGGTCATGCTGGACAGCGTTCAAGATCCGCATAATCTAGGGGCTATTATCCGTACCGCTGAAGCGTCCAATGCTGACGGTGTGATTATTCCTGAAAGACGGTCTGCCAGTTTGACCACCGGAGCCTTCAAATCCTCTGCCGGAGGTGTTGCCCATCTGCCGGTGGCACGGGTAAAGAATCTGGTACGAACCATCGAATGGCTACAGTCTAAACATATATGGGTGGTTGGCACCGATCTAACCGGTGATCAACTGTATACTCAGTCCGATTTTCGGCAACCGATTTGCATCGTCCTGGGTGGTGAAGGCGACGGCCTGCGTCGGCTGACAAGAGAGCGTTGTGATTTCTGCGTTAGGATTCCGATGTTGGGTAAAATTGAGTCGCTGAACGTCTCAGTGGCGGCAGGGGTGCTACTCTATGAGGCGGTTCGACAGCGGATGACCGACGTATAAATGAACAACATTGTTGTCACTAATGATGGATCGGCCTCGATTTTTTCCACCCGGTTTGGCGAACAGTATCACTCCAAACACGGTGCCTGGGCCGAATCGATGCATGTTTTTATTAAAATGGGATTGTGCCAAAAACGGCATCTACCCAAACTCTCAGTCTTTGAAATGGGGTTCGGTTCCGGCCTCAACCTGCTACTGAGTATCAAGCACCTGCCCGCCAATTGTCACCTCTATTACGAGACCGTCGAGAAGTTCCCTCTTCAGTCAACAGAATATGAAGCCTTTGCCGTCCACCTAACAAGTGAAGATCAAGCCATCCTCAAGCAGTTGCACTGCTACGATTGGAACCGGACGATCGACTTTTCCGCTCAGGTACAGGTCAGAAAGATTCAGACCGATATTTGTCACTATACTCCGTCACAGACGTTTGATATCGTCTACTACGACGCTTTCAGTCCGCGGGCACAACCCGAATGTTGGGAAGCCCAGATTTTCAGCGGTCTGTATGATCGTTTAGCCGATGATGGCATCTTGGTTACCTACTGTGCCAAAGGGAGCGTTAAGCGCCTACTGTCAAAAATCGGGTTTCAGGTCCGTACCCTGCCCGGTCCGCCCTATAAGCGTGAAATGATTCAAGCCGTCAAGTAAACTTGACCTGCCTAGATTGTACAGAAGGTCCGTTCCACTTGATACTTTTCACCCCAAAAAACTGACTCGGGTTTATCTTGAACTATGAGATGGTCCCCATTGACAAGAGTAAAGATCGTCCAAGTTTCAGTGGACTCTACCATTGCATTTGGTCTGGAAATATCAGACGGTGTTTGAGAGCTTAACGCCTGAGGTAGGCGTTGGAATTTGAATTCTGTGGAGAATTGTCTTCTTCTCTGTGCCATTTTTTCCACCTCTATTTTTCCTATTGTAAGAGGTAAAACCCATCTTAGCGACTACTCCAAAAATTGAGGGGCATTATATAAGCACCAAAGCGGTGGTGATGCCAAGCGGATTCGTGGGCCTTCGTGATCCCACCTACACCGCATACTGTTCCAACACCTGCCGCTCGATCTCAATTCCCAGCCCCGGTGCATTCGGCACCGGCACTTCACCATCTACCGTCTGAATCGGGTTCTTCGCCAGTTCCGTCCGCAACCCATTCTCCGTCATATCGTATTCAAACAGCGACGGAATCGAGTTCAACACCTGCGGCCAGTCTGGAATCGTGGCCTGCCAGTGCACCGTGGCCGCCAGCCGTATATGACCTCCCCACATATGCGGTAACACCCGCACCCGGTTCACATCGGCCATGGTCGTCACCTTCCGGCACTCTGTGAACCCGCCGGCAATGCTGATATCGGGCTGCACAATATCCAGCGCCTGCTCCTGAATCAACCGTCGAAATGCCCAGCGTCCGGCCAGTGCCTCGGCCCCTGCAATCCGCATCGGCAACGTCCGCTTGATCTCCAGATAACCCTCTACATCGTCCGTCACTGTCGGCTCTTCATACCAAAATAAATCGCTCTCGGCCATCTTCAACCCCACATCAATGGCCGTACCCACATCATAACCGCAATTTGCGTCCACCGCCAACAGAATCTCCGGCCCAATCGCCTCTCGAACCGCCGCCACATTCCTCACGTCGTAAGCCTCTCCAAATCCCACCTTCATCTTCACCGCTCCAAACCCCTGGTCCACATATCCTTTCGCTTCGTCCACCAGTGCTTGGGTCACATCCGCCCGATCTTTGCGGAACAGCCCGCTGGCATACGCCGGAATCCGATCGCGCACTTTTCCGCCCAACAGTTGCCACACCGGCATCTCTAGTGCCTTCCCCAGAATATCCCACAGCGCAATATCCACTCCGCTGATCGCCCGGGGGCTCTCACCATGTTCGAACAAATCGTGCCAAACCGTCTCAACATCAAACGGACTGCGCCCAATCAAGCAGCGTTCCACCGTTTCCTCCTTCAACCCACCGCTTCCTTCCCCCCATCCCGTAATTCCGCTATCCGTCACAATCTCTGTGACCACGGCAGATCGCGAGGTATTCCAAGACCCTGAATTTGCAAATTTCTCCTGCACCGGATATCGAAGCCTGTATTCCTTCACCTCAACAATTTTCATAAACTTTTCCCTACATCCATGTTATGCACCTCGATCCAGCACATCTGGTAGTTGATAACTGTACACATGCGATCCACTGGCAAAGTAGATGCACCCGTCAAGGAGATCCCCACCTGGCCCGATGAGGAAGGGCAATTCTGCTAGAAGCTTGATTTCGTATGTTGACGGATTGATCTCTGCAATACCCTTCACCAAAAGCATGTAGACTGTGTCGCCGGATGCGGGTACGAATATCCTGGGCCCTTGCTGGTAGTTAGTCTTGCCCAGGTGGTCGTCGAAGTCTTCTTCGTGTACGATCTTTCGTGTCCCCGGGTCAAAGACGAAGAAGCGGCAGCGGTTGACGATTCCGTAGATGAGGTTGTCGGGACCGGGACACAGGTCGGTGTATTCTTCGGCATCATCGTGAACAACTTCGTGCCAGTCCAGCTCTCTGGTTTCCATATCGATGATGTAGAGCTCAGCGACTTCAGCAATCCTTTCGCCTCCTGTTCCTGGGCTGGTGGTAGTGCCGCACAGGAGTTTATCCACGGACAGCGGGGCAATGCTGAAGGTTGAGTGATCTGGCAGGATGTCGGTGTGTTTCAGGAGCGTTGCCGTTTCCGTCTCCCGATCCCAAAACAGCAAGCCCCCGCCGGTGTAGCCGTAACCAGGTGTGCCTGCCAGGATCACATTTTTGCCATCGGGATGGGCAAGTAGGGCGTGGGGACGATTGATATCCGGCTCGCATTCCGTCAGGAAACGCGGGTTCGAATCTGGGTTGTCTTTGTCGGTTCGGATCCAGGGTCGAGATGGATCCCACTCCAACAGGTACCCATGTGTGTATCCGCCGACGAAAAATCGGTCGCCCTGGCGAGCTACCGTATTCCATTGGCCGTGGCTTTCACGGTTGATCCATTCGTCGGTCTTTGGATTGAAACTGAAGAACCGCATGGGAAACGCCGTTCCACCGCAGATGGTACCATCGGGTGCAGCCGCAAGGCCCATCAGGTGTGCACCTTCACTCGTGTAATCGAAACCGAGTTCTCTCCTTTCACCGCAGGGGCTGTCAATGACAAGTCTCCGGTCGATAAGGTCGCATTCGATTAGTCTGCTGCCGTCGGGGAAGTCTCGATGAAAGAGCCCCTGGTGACTGGTGATGATGGGTTTTTCGTTTTGTTGTTCGTGCTGGCTAACTCTTGTCGTTCTACCCTCGTACAACTCATACCAGATGTCGCCGCCACTGACTGTCAGTCCATAAACCTTCCCATTCAAGTTTCGGTAGACATGAGCGGTCCCGGTCTCCCGCTCTGATTCGTCCATGATAGGTGCCGCTTGGCCGCTCTCAGGTTCGAATGCGATGATCTGACTCGCAGTGTTGCCGACGGCAAAGTAAATCCATCCAGTATCATCCGCCGCCACGCTGCGTTGATACTGTCGCCAGTTCTGATCGTACACGTGTCCGTAGTCCTTGAACTTTTCCGTGGCCGGGTCGTAGCAGACTAGGCCGCTGTCCGGATAGCTGGCGGACCAGATCCTGCCCCGGTCGTCCTCCGTCATCCCCATAGACATCTGAGGAACGGTTTGGCGACAGAAGGTGAATTCCCGTTTCTCTGCATCGAACTCAACGAAGTGGCTGTTGAAGTGGGTGTAGTACCTGTTGCGGCTGGATAGGATCGAGGCGAAAGGGCAATCGTGTCCCGGCGGGAAGGGCAGTGGGAACTCTTCGCTCTGTCCAGTCTCTGCGTCAATGCAGAGGAGAGCATAGCCACCCCGGTGGTCGAAGAGCCAGACGAGAACAACGTTTCGTCCTTCACCGTCTGTGGTGGCAACGATGCCACGGTGATTGCTGGTGGTGGTGGCTACGCCGTGACGAAAGAATCCGTTGCCGAGAGATTGGGTAGTGTAAGTCATGGGTTGTCTGTTTTAAAACCTATAATAATGACCAGCCCGAGGTTTAGAGCGATTGAAGACGCATCAGCTGGTAGATTTCTGCTGATTTTGCCAGCGTTGGGGCAAAAAGTCAAATATGTTAGCCCAGGCTTGCAGAAACAATAAGTTTAGTCTATTCAGCCCTCAAGGTTAACCTTTAATGATTCCAGACATTGACTGTTTTACTCTGCGTCTGGTTGCCTACCGTCACAATATACAGACCGGTGGCTACCACCTCTCCACTGTGGTCTCTACTAGACCAACGAATGGCCTGTTTACCTTGGCCGAATGTCTGCTGCTGGTCCATCCATTCAACCAGTTGACCAGTTGACCAGTTGACCAGTCACGTTATAGACTTTGATGGTGACACGGGCCGGCTAGTCCAGAGTGAAAGAAAGAGATGGTGCTCAACTGGAGTATTGACAAACGCAGGGGTGGTGACGTGACTGTGAGATCGGCTAATCCTAGCTTCATGGCTTCTATCAGGTGGTGGGTTCAATCCGAACTCTCGAACGGCATTTGACTAATTTCGGTCTTCAATACGGCGTGAATTCACGCCGTATTAAAAGCCATTAAGGTGGCGGTACCGCTTGCCGATCCAAGTACTGGGAAATTTTCGTTGACATCGGTTCGATCACATTGATTATAATCGGCAGTACCAATGTCAACATCAGTAGTGTTCCCGCCTTCTCTCAAAATCTGCAAGCCGGCTTGTGTAACCAGCGGTTGACAAATAGCCGCCAATCAACCGAGACCAAAAGGTTGAGACAATAACCGCCAGATATTGGCTTTCCTACCGGTTAAATCTGCTTGGCTTCAGGGATCGGGTTAATGCCGGTGACCATCATTCCCTGGCCGGGTGACTGGTGGACGTCTCGCAACGGCTGGTCAGAAGCCGAGCGGAACTGAAAAAGAACAAGTCGGCGGGGATGATCGCTGCGGTTAGGGTAGGAACCGTGGGGGGTCAGATAGTTGAAAATCAACAGATCGCCCGCTTTGCCCTCGCAAGGTGTCGCAGCTTCAATCGGATACTCTTCCGTCGCTAGATAGTGACTGTCGTCGTGTTGGTGTGAAAGGGAGCCTTGACGATGAACGCCCGGCATTACACAGAGACAACCCCCTTCGACAGTAGCATCTTCAAGGTAGATGACCGCTGCCAGCATGGTGTCGTCCGCATGCGGGAAATAGTCGTAGTCTTGATGTAACGGAAACGGTGACCCTTTTTCTGGTGGTTTAACGTGCAATTTTGTATGATGCAGTTGGACATTCGGTCCGATTAGACCGGAGACGATACCCGTCAATCCCGAATGTACCATCATCCGCGTAAACACCGCCGACTGGTACTGCATGTTGTGAATACTCAGTACTGAGGTCTGTCCCCGTTCCTCTTCATCGATCTGGCTCTCCTGCCACTTTCCACCCCAGGTGGCTTCTAATCGACGGCCACTAGCCTGTAACCGTTCAAACATGGCATCTGTTTCCCCGATACACTCGTTAATTTCGACCGGGGTAAAGACCTGCTCAACAAGCAGGTAGCCGTTATCTTCATAAAATTGGATCTGTTCCGGTGTTATCATCTCGATCTCCTAAAGTTAATTCAGCACTATTTATTATGGCTTTCCGTTATGAACAGCAAAATTTGGCACAAAACTCCACATATTCAACTGTCGAGAATCAACCGACAAGCCGTATATGGCCAGCATCCATCGAACCGGCGATCAAAACATAGGAATACTCACTATAACACCGAGATTTACACCAGTTGTTCCACACACTAAGCATAACTGATTCAAAGTGTTCAGGAAAAGCATCTAAAAATTGAGCATGGTCTGTTTGTAGATTTCAACGGCCTGAATAACCTGGTTGCAATCAACCCACTCCACTGCTGCATGAGCCTGATCGATACTTCCCGGTCCTAAAACAATAGCCGGAATCCCCAGTGTCGTGAATTTGCTGGCATCGGTGCCGTACGGGACACCAGTGACAGTAGGCTGCCCCAGCACAGTCCGGCAGGCTTGGCGGCTGACTTGAACAATTTCAGCCTCGGTATCGGTTTCCATTGCAGAATCTAATAGAAACGGCTTTTCCAGTTCGACCTCTAATTCGGAATCCTGATCCTTCAACCGCTTGATTAGTTGTCGGAATGGCTGGAGCGTCTCTTCCGGTGTTTCGCCTGGAATCGTTCTGCGATCGATTTCGATCACACACTGATCGGGGACAAAGTTCACCTGCGCTCCACCGGAAATGACGCCGATGTTCAATGTTGGGCATCCAACTAGCGGGTGCAACTCGGCTTCGTAAGTCGGGATAATTTCATCTTCGATGGCTAGAATCAACCTGGCCATCTTAGTAACGGCATTGACACCCAGATGTGGTTTGGAACTGTGAGCAGCAGTTCCTTTGACGATGATCCGGAACCTGGCTAATCCTTTATGGCTCCGAACTACTGCCAGATCAGTCGGTTCAGAGACCACAACAGCAGTTGCGTTAGTATTCTTTGCCAAAGCTAAAGCCCCTCGAAACAGATATTCCTCGTCTACTACACCCGCGTACTGAATGGTAGACGGGGGGGTAATTCCAGCCTGTTTTAGTGCTTTGATTGCCATCATCATGGCCACCCCACCCGCTTTGGTATCACAGGCCCCACGACCATATAGAAGCCCGTTACTAATATGCGGCTCAAAGGGTGGAATGGTCATAATCTCAGCTGATGCAGTATCCATATGACATTCGAAGAGTAAAATACGGTCAGTCTGCTGACCTGCTAAGGTAGCGATGACGTTGGATCTATTTGGCAGTACCTTTTGTCGCTGACAGGGAATATCCAGGTCTTTAAAAAAGTTCTCCGTATAATTAGCCATCTCATTTTCGCCCTGTTGGCCACCAGGGAGATCAGGATTGATGCTTTCAATGGCCACAACATCCTGCAGTGTGGCTAAAACTTCATTCTCGCTTCTACTCCATGATGAGTTCATAGCAGAACCTTTCCGTTTTTATATTTGGGATCAACCCGAATTATGTTGAGGGTGGTATAACCTCACGGCCTGTTGAGAAGACTAATGACCAGTGTGGCCATAGAAATAAAACTTAAAATTAAAGACCAGTTGACCTCGAACCTGGCCGGTATTTCCACCGCATCACCTGGAGAGAGCAAGATCTCGCTAACATCATGCTCTCTTAGATCTAGCAACTCCGTTGTTCCGTCTCGACGGTGAACCAGAATTTTCTTCCGCGTTGCAGTTCGCTCCCGGCCACCCGCCATAGCAATCGCCTGTGTAACAGAGATTTGCGCAACTCCGTCTATGGTACGCACCTGTTGTGGACCGGGCTGATTGACACTACCTAAAACGTAAACCGGTTCGATTTTGAAGGCATTAGGAACATACAACACATCTCCATTATAAAGATACCGTTGCTCAGATTTCCCTGACAAATCCTGCCAAAAGGATTCCGAAGTTGGGACCATTTCGGCCGGACCTTCATGACGAATAATAACTAGGGTAGTAAAATCAGCTCGTTCGTGGTTAGGGCCACCGGCTTTGGACAAGGCCTGGTCCAGACGAATCCGATCTCGAAAGAAGATCTTACCCGGTGTTTGTACCTCACCTTGAACCTCAGTCTCCTTCAGCAACGGAACATAGACTAGATCTCCTTTATTGACAACAAGATACCGGTAACTTTTGTCAACTAGATTATGGATGGTTACCTGACCTTGATGCATCAACTGTACCGCTTCCAGATCGGCCGAGGGTAAAGTCCCTCCTCCCAACGCAATCGCCCGATAGAGATCAATTTCAGTTTCTAGTTTGATGGGATAACGTCCGGGCGTTTTCACCGCTCCACTGACAAAAAACTCGTCTTCTTGCGGAATTGGCGCCACCATTACCACCGGGTCTTTAATCTGCCCCAATTTCTGCAAATGAGCCCGAACCAGTTGATCGACGTTTTGTTGTCCAACAACAGTTAAATTTCCACCAAAATAGCTGATTGTCCCATCTAATCTAACTGTTACGATTTGATTGTAGTCAGGATAACCAACGACCACAATTTGCAATTTGTCATTAGGTTGAATCTGGTCGATCTCACCATATGCTGGAGCAACTAGTAGAGAAAGGAGCAAGCAGACATATAATCCCATATATCTACAGATGAATCGAAGTTGAAAATGGGCACGCATCAATTGTTCGGCAATTCATCACAGGGAAAGTCGGGCAACAAGGCGAGGTCGGTATTAATAATCTCAACTGTTGACTCTAGAAAGGCTAGAATAGCACTACCTATCACTTGGTCCGGAACAGACCGAGTTGATTGACAGTCGACGTGTTCTAGGTTTATCTCTTCTATCTGTTTCATGTGACTACCTTAACTCTAACCTATTTGTACCAATTATAACCGAGATCAATGGGGCGGGCAATTCATTTGAGCCGGTTGTGGCTGAGAAAGCCGAACAGGCCAATCAGTGAAGCGTAACACAGGATCACCAGGTGTAAACTGAGGCCGGTAGCAAGGGCAACCTCCAGAGAAACCCCGCACTTGGTGAGTGCCCATGCAAACGGTGCTTCGATTGTTCCAAGATTGCCGACCGATTGGATCGGTAATAGATTGAACAGGTTGGTAAATGAAAGTGCAAACAATACCGAAGCAGCTGAAAGTTGGGATTCCATCTTCTGAATCAGATAGATTTGGAAGCCGAAGCGTACTGCTAGACTCAGAGTGGATAAGATCCAAATTGGCCCCTGTCGCTGCCGCAATCCCGGCGCAGTCAAGGCTCGCCAAAGATCAATAAAAATTGAAACCACTTTGATTAAGAGCTGGTGCCAGAGTTTCAAAATCTGGTTCTGATTCTCTATTTTTGATCGTTCCCCGGTTGCGCCAACCAGGTATTGGATCGAGGACAAGTGTGTTAAGCGGGATTGTAATTGTCCAAATAGACATAACGAACGATATGAATCGTTTGCTAACTGACTGAATACAAATAGAGACAAAATCAAGGCGAGAACCGTTAATGTAGGCAGATAAAAGAGGAGAGCATAGGATAAGCCAGCCATCCCGGAATACAAGCCGGCAACAGCTAATAACACCAGCATTAGCACCAAATCGATTACACTGGCGATGATTAGAGAGGCTAAACCTACTGACCCGCTAACCGACTCTCTTTTGTTTAGTAAATAGAGGTAAGATAGATCCGCACTCCGAAATGGTAACACGTTGCTAAAAAAGGTGTGGATAGAGAAAATTGGCATTAGTGCTAGGACAGATCGGTCCACACCTAAAATCGCCCTGAATCGCCAGGCTTTGGTTCCCACAAATAGGCAGTAGCACAAAAAACCGACGGCAAAAGTCAGTTCCGGTACCTGGTTTAGTCGCTCGACTACTTGTGAGAAGTTAATCTTAGAGATAACCCAGAGTCCGGCTGTCAAGGCGATCATAACAGCGATTAAAGGGCGAACGAAACGGAGTAAATTAGAACCTTCCATCCGGTCTCCTTGGAATGCTCCTACCCCCAGAGCTATCCATCGTAACGAACCATGCGGTTGCCCAACCTGTGATAAAGATCCATATCAAAATATGCCTCTGTCTTTGGGAAAGATAAATTATTATACTACAGCATCCACTTTGTTGCCATTACCCTGAGCTCGCCACTTTTTTGATAGGGAACTAATACAACTACAACTTGTGGAGGACAAAAGTTCTATTTTTCTTCCCAACGATGAGTTGATTGAAGATCATTGCTGAAATCAATCTCGTTGCTGATCCTAACCAGCTCTCGATTTATAGGTTCTTGATCAGAATAAGCCATCAATGAAATGCAGAGATTGGATTCCGTTACCAAAAATAGTATTTGAATCTGCAGAAGTTTGCTATAATAGTAGTCGATTCATACCGAACCGTTGGAAAAAGTAAGTCAATCAAAAGGTTAGGTGCCAGGAGACTACCAGCATATGAAGAGAAGCAGGTTAGGTATAGGTTTTGTTCTATTGATGATAATGCTGTTCAGCGCTAGCTGTGGATCTAAGGTTTCACAGACGTTATCCAAAGCCTTAGTTCAGACTGATGGTTATGACTTCCGCAAGACACGTTGGGGGTTTACCCGAGAGATGGTAACAGTTGCAGAACAAGGGCAACGTCTATTTATCAGGAAGGGCAATGTCTTGATGTTCAACCACAAGATTGAAGATATCTCTTGCAAGATCATCTACTGCTTCAAAGATAACCGTTTACGAGCAGCCGGTTACATCACGCTGACACCAACCAAAAGGGCACATGCCATCGTAGAGTATTGTGTGGAAGAAAATGGGAGTCCAACACAAGTCTTGAATGATGGAATGCTCTGGTTTAAAGAGAAAAGCTTAGTCTACGTTAATGCATATGTGTCACACACTCGATCAACCCCTTCCTCTTACACTTTTAGTGGAGGGATCTTATCTCATTTATTGTCACCACAGGAAGACAAAAGTACCATAAAAATGTGGGATGGAGTCTGGGCTCACATTGACCGGAGTTTCTATGAAGAGTTGCACTATGAAAGATTTCCTCTGGATGAACTCTCCTTTTATGAGAAACATTTGTTTGGTGTCTTGAAGAGACAACACATCTATACGTTCTATATGGGACAAACGAAAACATCAATCCGTGGAAATGCAGTCAGGTAAGAGCATCATTGATCAGAAACTGTATTTAGTGGTTATATCTTGCCTCTTGCTGAATCAAGGAGGGGTGCTCTTTGCTGATGAAGAATCAGAAAAAAGTCCAGCTTTCTTAACATCCAGCAAGGCCAGCTTAGGTTATGGAATGCCTTATGGTGGAACCTTAGGGGTAGAGGTTGAAACGGAGTTGAGAGATAACGTTTGCGCTTCAGTTGGTTTTAGTATTTCACAAGGTATGGTGGTTGGGGTGAGATTCTACCTTAGAGAAGTAGACAAGATGTTTCGGCCAACAGCATCATATCACCTGTGGCTTGGCAATGCCCCAACTCAAACAGCTAATGGCGCTTTTTTTGCCGGGTTGGAGATACGACCTAAGTTTATAAAAAAGTTTGTGTTAACTACAGGAGTCGGCTACGGCTCAATCAAAAGGGGACAAAAAATAGGGGTTTCAATTGGTTTGGGCTTCAGTATCGATCTAAAACTGATTACTACGGGGTTGTGATTTAGTTCCAGACAGCAATTATTCAGCAGATCTTAGCTGCTGAGGGGAATGAGGATCAGCAGTTTGACTTTCGATCAGTAGAGACCGGAGATCGGCACTTCGACTCGGCCAGGAGTTGGGTCGATAACCGGGTCATATACTAGCAGAATGGAGTAGTGGAGCGTGAATGGTGAATTATTCTCAATTCTCTTTATTTCTCTCCCACCATGCTCGACGCACCAGTAGTATGGCGTCCCTATCGGTGAAAACAGTTACCTGGTCACCCTCTGGCTGCACAATACTACCATGAACCACGTTTATTAGCTCACGTCCCTCCACTGATTGCGCCAACAGAATTTTTCTCCGGGGATGACCCTGACCAATTGGAATTGCCGTCTAGTTAGAATCCGTCCGATGTACCCATCGGCAACTTCTGTTCGATCTAGCCAATGGTCTAACTGAGGATAACGACTTAGCCGGCAAGCCGGAGATGGCAGAAACGCTAGATGATATGGGAAACACGTTGCGGAATATTTGCGATCCACAACAGGTAAACGCTCGGGCAAAATCAAACTAAGCTAAACGAAGAGCGGAAATCTAAACCCCATACTTCCGCTGGGCGGCGTTGCATTGGATTGCCAATTAGTTCGTCGAAGCGCGGAAACGGTTCAAAACTAGCTAGACCCAACGTTGCCCCCACCTGACGGGTCAGAACTTTCCAAAAACACGCACAAAGGTTTCCATAAAATTACGGTCATTATTGACGTCTCCTGTTGCCCGTTGATCAATATACCGGGCGCCAATGTGCAGGAAGAGCGATTTTTCATAAGCCACAAAACTCTTTTCCATTTCGGCCAACAGAGCGTTACGCACAAAATCGTTCTCGTTCTTCAGCATATCATTAAACAGTAAAATCTGCCCGCCTCCAGTGATCTTGATAGTCTTGGTGAACTGATAGACCGTTTTGAGAATGAACGCAGAAGCCATATCGCGCACATTTGCCCTTTCAATCTGTCGCAGTTGGAAACGCCGTGAAACTTGCTCATCATCAATTTCTGCCTCTAATGCGGAGTCTTCACGACGGTCTTCTGCCATCCGGAAACCGTTACGGACAGTGTATTTGAACATCGGACTTATTTCCAACGGTTTGGAGGGGCGTATGCGGTACAGGGTTTTAAAGATGCCAACTTCGTAATGCTGGTTGTCACCATCGAAATCGAAATCATACTGCAACTTGGCGCGCCCCGTCGTTACCATGCGTTTTATCCCCAAATACTCCCAAGTGAGTTTGGCGGTATGGATCAGGTCGTTCTGCATCAACAACTCGTCCCGACGCCGTTTTTCCACTTCGACCCCGCCATCGAAATCAAAAAACATCAAATCGCCCTTCTCCTCCATCCGTTTGACCGTCGGTTGTTCTCGATATAGCCGCTCTTCGGTTTTGTTCAGAGAACCGGCAAAATACCAGGTCTCGTCAGGGATACGGTCTTTTACCAATTTCAGTTCATTCTCGACCACGATAGACGCGTTATTATTTAACAGGTTTTTCTTATAAACCAGATCGGCGAAAGCTTTGGTCGAAGACGGTATACCCGGCACATCTTCTGTGTCTGCATGCACAAGTAAATTCTCTCTCAGATTTTTTTCCAGTTGTAGACCGATATCGAGATCGACGGAACTGGCCTGACGGCTGGTCTTTCGTTTCATAAGCAGGCGTAAGCCCTGCAGGCCAACATCGAACTCGTAGTTGGGATCCTTGTCATTTTCCTCCTCGTCCCGAATGCCGTTGTTATTCTGGTCGCTTTCGTCAAGGAAATCCTCATCGATGTCAAATAGCAGAATGTCGTCTTCGTAGTCGAAGATGCCGTTGTTGTTTTTATCCAGGTCACCGGGAATGATCAGAGAAGGTGGATCCATCGGCGTGTTATCGGTGTAGCGGTCTCCATCGTCGTTGTCTCCTACCGACCTAGAAGCGTCGAAGCGCGGCCCGACGCGGAAAGCCTCTGCCTGGAAAATTGTGTCCCCAACGGTTTGGAAGGCTTTGAGGACAGCGGTCGTGGCGTCAAAACGCGCACTGAAGTCCCGGTTTAAAGAGGCCTTGGGTGTAATAGCTAATTCAGCCTTCAATCCGTAGTTGGCGAAATTTGTTTCCAGATCCAACGACATGACGGGTGTTTCGCGGAAATACCAAGAAGCGCCGATCTTGGACCGGCCGAACTTTGTTACCTCTCGCAACCCGATTCCCGATCCTTCCAAAGTCTCTCGGTTAGGTACGCCGTTGAGCATGCTGGGCAGCATTAAGAAAGTCCAATCTGTCCGTTCAGAACGCACCTCCCAGCGGACACCGCTCAGATCAACGGAATCGAAAGTAAACTTTGTAAAGGTGGTCGGTACCTCCCCTAAAGAAAGGATATTCTTGACGTTGCCCGATGTCTCTTCGATGACCATGACGCTGTGAAACCCGCGGCGGAATAGACGGTCGAAATCGAAATCGTTCTGTCTCACCTGTTCCTCTTCAATGTCTGCTAGAAAGTTGCGTCGGTTGGTAAAATCGTATTCGACACGCCCGGAGAGGAAGAGCTTGCCGAATAGACTGTATACGTCCTCCGTTTCGGCACGGAAAGCCAGAAAAGAGTAAAGAAAAAAAACTAGAAAGCGAGGAAACAAACGATCCCGTTTGTCAGTGATTAGGCTCATGAAAATCTCAATAAGACAGGAAATTGCATTTTTACCAGAAGTCCGATGCCGTCACGCTCAAAGATCTTCCGGTCCGTGGTATTCGGTAAAGGTCGTCCAGATCCCAGTGCGTTTATCCAGACGGCTCAAACCGCGATAAGTACCGAACCAGACGTATGGATCATCTACAGCAATAGAGAGAATACCGTTATGGGCGGGACCACCTTCTCGGGTGTAAATCGTCCAGAGATTGGTCTCCCGATTGAACCGGCTAACGCCCGCATCGTATGTACCGATCCACACTTCAGTGCCATCCACACCGATAGTAGTAACCTGGTTGCTGGCCAGCCCATCTTCCACCGTGTAGGTGGCCCAACTCTTTGTCGTCTCATCGTGAAGGGTGAGGCCACGGTCGCTGCCAAACCACACCCGGTCACCGTCAATGGCGATACAACTTATTTCATTGCTGGCTAGCCCATTTTCAGCCGTAATGGTTCTCCAGGTATCCTTTCTGATGTTGTATTGGCTCACACCACGTCGCGTGCCGACCCACACATTTTTCTTACTGGCGGCGATACTCCAGACCTCATCGGTAACCAGTGATTCCGCAAACTCCTTGGACACAGCGGAAGGCTGAATCTCTGTACCGGAAGTGTAGCTGATCCAGGCGTTGAGATCATCGGCCGTCCGGGGATATTTGCCAATCCCGGCACTGGTGCCGACCCAGATATTATTGCCGTCGCTACTGACGGAAGTCACATTCCTAGATGGCAATCCGTGTTCGGTTCTGTACTGATCCCAGCGGTGGGCAATTTTATCAAAACGGTTGGCACCGTCGCGGGTGCCGACCCAGACGTACTGTTCATCCACTACGATAGAACTGACTGCGTTATCGGATATCGTGTCTTCCGATTCCCGTTCCCACCATCGCCAGTGACCACCGTGGGTGTTGATTTGCTGCTCGCCGCCGGTCTGACGATAATTTTTCCAGGTCCCCAGTACTTTATCGTAGCGAGACATACCGTTGTCGCTGCCCACCCATACAAAACGCTCATCTGTATCCACCGCTCGGATGGCTCGCCCAGCAAGGGTTGGCAAGGCGGTGAAGGAGGTCCAGGATTCCTCCTGTTTATCGTAACGAGAAAGTCCACCGAACGTACCGACCCACACATAATCTTTATCGACGGCTAGCCCGTGTTCATTGGTGTGGTTGTGTAGCAGCCCGTTCCGATCTCGAAACGATGTCCAGGTGCCGGAGGCAAAATGAAATCGCTTGAGTCCATCTATCGGGGCTGATAACCAGAGGTAATCTTTGTCCGTAGCCAGTTCTGGAACACCACGGCCCGACTTGATTGTGGTCCACTCTCCGCTGCGCCTATCGAACCGGGTGACCCCCGCATTATCCCAAGGGCGGTACAGGATCCACACATCGTCCTCCGTGGCAATGATCCGTTCAATATCGTCCGCCGCCAGTACGTCATTAGTCGAGAATGTGGTCCATCTCCCCGCTCTCTTGTCGTATCGCGATAAGGCGCGGTTGCTATCTCTATCCCACTCCGAACGCGCGATCCAGATGAAATCGTCGTCTATGGTGATCCATTCGGCACCTCTACCCGCGATCCCGTCTCTGGGCGTTAAGTTCCGCCATTCGCCTGTAGCTTCATTGTAATAGTGTAGGCCGCGACTGGAGCCAAACCAAACCTCTGGACCATCGACCCCCATCGAGTTTATGTGATCCAGTAGGATTTCTTCTTTTGGCACAATTACGCTCCACGTTTCAGTTACTTTATCATAACGGCTCAATTCAGGTCCCATCATCGAGATGACCCAGAGGCTGTTCGAACTGGCATCGACCTGGTCCAGATCGTTGGTTGCAAGTCCGTCTTCTACGGTGAAATGCTTCCAGGTATCGCCCATTTTGTCGTAGCGGAGCACGCCTGAATCGGTGGTGAACCATACGGCGTCAGTATCTACAAAGATCCACCGGACCTCGGTCATGGATTTTTTATGAGTCGATTGGAGAATATCCATCCGGGTGAAACGACGCCAAGTCGCAGTGGGCCGGTGGTAACGTAAAATGCACCCGTTGGATGAAGATAGCCAGTTATTGAACCAGATATAATCGCCATCGAATTCGATATGTGACACTTTGGCTTCAACTAACGGCTCACGCACGGGGCGAGATTGGTGGCGGACCTGTTGTTCGTCTTGGAGATGGTACTCAACCAGACCAATGGATGTAGCCAACCAAAGCTTTTGACCTGAGCCGCACAGGATGCCGCGAATGTTATAGGGTACATTGGAGATAAGACGCCAGGAATCCTCAGCCACCGAATAACGTCCCAGCCCGTGGGGTGTTCCTACCCACAAAATACCGTCTCGAAAAGCGAGTGCGGTTACATTAGGAGAGAGGAGTTGTTGATTGAAAGGTAGGGGGATCCAACGTTTTTGGTCGCTGTCGTATCGAGCCAACCCCTGCCGGGTTCCGGCCCAAATTGTTTCCCCGCCCTCCGACAGTACGTTCACATAGGTATGGGGCAACCCTTCGGCCTGATGGCGCATCTCACCATCCGCTATCGAGTATTGCCAAATGCCACTTACCCCACCGAACCAAACTACACCATCTCCAGCAAGGACCGAAGACACCAGGGTATTTGGGTGCCCATCCGGTGCAGTGAGTTGTAACCATTTTTGGGATGTTGTGTCATACATGGCGGGTCCTGAACTGGTCCCCAGCCAGGGCACACCTCTCTCCGTATCCATTGCCGTTATAAAAGACATCCCATCGGGTTGTGCCGGAGAAGACACATGAAACACCCATTCTCCGCCTTTGAGGGAACGTGAGCCAAGCCCTCGATCGGTACCGATCCATACTCTTGGCTCGCTTACCCCGTTGTCCGGGCTTGCACGAAGTCGGCTCTTTGGTAAAAGAGCCGGATCTGATCGAGAATCAATATGCATTGACATGATATAGGGTGTGGTCAATCCATCTTCTTTGGAGATGACCTCCCAACTGCGAGTCTGAGGGCGGTAAATAGAGATTCCTGCCACTGTTGCCATCCAGATATTTCCGTCCACGTCGCGAGCGATATCGCGAACATCGTTGTCAGCTAAAAAATCAGCTTGGCGATAAATCGTCCATTCGCCACTGACTTTGTCAAAGCGACTAGCGCCGTCCTCTTTACTGCCAAACCAGACGTCATTATCTTGTACTGTAATCCAAGTTACATGATCGCTGGCCAGTCCATCCTTTTTGGTGTAGTGGATCCAGGTGTTTACTGGCTTGATGAAACGATGAACGCCGGCATTGGCCGTACCGAACCAGATTTGGAATCCATCGGCGTGGATCGAGGTGATCATATTGCTCTTGAGCAGATCGGTTTTGGTATAGGTCTTGATGAAGGTTTGATCCACCTTGCTGTATTGACTGACCCCGGCGTTTTCAGTGCCGAACCAGACGCTATCTTCCGCTACCGTAATGGTGGAGACCTCGGTGTCTATTAGACCATCCGATTTGGTATAATTGTTCCAGGAATCGGTGGCCCGGTGATATCGGCTGACCCCTCCTGCTTTGAACTTAGGTTCCGGACGCCGATCTCTAGGATCGCGCGGTTCCTCACCTGTGCCGACCCATACGTACTCGGACTCGACCGCAATCGTTGTGATTTTCTTACTGACCAATCCATCCTTACGGGTACGCACAGCCCAACTGTCAATGGTTTTGTCATAACGGTTCAGCCCATTATCCGTGCCAAACCATACGTAGTTACTGTCCACAGCGATGGACGATACTTTGTCACTGGCCAACCCATCAATACTGCGGAAAGTCTTGATAGCGTCCGTCCGCAGGTCGTATCGGCTGACCCCCTCGTCCGTGGCGAACCAAACCCATTGGCCATCGATTGCGACGGCGTTTACAGCGTCGTTGGCCAGCCCGTTTTCTTTAGTGTAGTCTGACCATCTTCCTCTCTTAACATGCCAACGCGACACCCCGGCCGTGGTCGCAATCCAGACGTTGTCAGCATCGGTAGCAATACAATTCACTTCATTGCTAATCAGAGTCCGTTCCACCCGCTGTGTCTTGCCCGAGGACGCATCTGTCAAGGCACCCTCCAAAGCTAAATCCGATTGGGGGTCGGGCATCAATTTAGCACAACCGATGACCATAAAAATCACTGTCAACAAGAGCAACGACCATCCGTGCCAAACAGTCGCTCTTGTCCCGACTAAAAATCGGGGGAAATTCTGCTTAGCCGGTACCCTAATTCGCATCACCATTTTCTATAACAACTCCCTCAGGAAAGCCTGTCACCAAAACACTCTCTTTAACGGCGGATTTTGGAGAGGATCCTGAGCCGTCACTATCACACCTCTCTAGTTCTTATGACCTCAACCTGCTGACTAATCTATTAAAGGATACAGTCCATATTTCCAAGAACCGTTTGAAGAAACAACACATAGTAAGATCTAATAATGGAGCCTCTTTGATAGGTTCTCTAACGGGCATGCCAATTCATATGGAACATTTTAATCTCCTCCCCTAACTGCTAGTGGTCCTCCCAACAGAATTAAGGAGATGTCAGACATCCAATCAGGTAGATACACACCCAACCAACCCCAATATAACGGAGATAGTACCCAATAATCTAAAGGAAACGCAATCTAAGTTGACACTGATCAAGACACAGGTACTAACCATTCACATTATACTATAATCCGAATAAAAATGAATCATTAACTAGTTTTAACTACCTATTCTATAGCGCAGCTTAGGTTCTATGACTGTATCACGAGATTGAACTGCAGGAGCGTTTCACCCCGATTTTAGCGGACACTTTACAGAGACAGGAAACTTGTTGCCATTCCTTGAATTTATGTTGCCGTATTGTCGAGGAATTAGCCCCAAGAGCCTCTACCTTCTTGGTCGGCAGGCTGGACTGCCTCGGTAATGAAATAGAAAGTAGGAGAAAACAATATGTTAAAAGCTTTGATACAGTTATTGCTGTATCTAATATAGCGGTAGATCATCAAGTCATCTTTGGCAAGAACAGCGACGGTCCAGCGACTAAATAGTCAGCCAATCTTAGATGATTCCTAAAGGAGGTGTTGGGCCAGTGACGGCGAAAACATTTCGACCTTGGACTTGTATTGATACCTATCAGTACCTAAAAATAGTGAGGGGTATCCACAGGTTGCTTGCTCTTCAGCCAGCGTGCCTCCAGTTAATCGTCACTGTTAACCACTTGGTACATATCGGCCGGCCTTTCTTCAATGCGCTATTGATAGTGGTGCTTCAACCAGGTTAGCTATCACTGCCTGCTGAAAGATCTAATTATTGATCCTGATCTTGATTTGAGTAAATCTGCCACCTCGAAACTTCGGTTGGTAAAATCGATAGCCTTCATATCGCCGTTCAAAGTGATTGATAGTTTCTTTCAATAAATACGGTCACCTTCTCGAGCCTGATAGAACGAAGTTAAAAATGTTGACCTGTTATCTCCTTTCTTCTGCAATAGACACTGACATCTTGTTTTCTTCGTGTAATATGGACCTGAATGCGATTAGGTATGCTTAAAAATTAAGCCTTAAGTTGCACTTAAGATGGGCAAAGAACCACTTCTAACTTCTAATTTGTGAATATTTTGTAAATACTATAGCTACCCGAAACCAAAGGTTTTCCCGCTGGTTATTATCTGGTGAGTAATCATGGGCATTGGTAGTGTGAAGACAGTCGAACGCAACCATATCCTACTTTATACTTGGCCAAAAGGTGATAAAACCGGGTCGAAATATTGCTCGGCAATTGGTACAAGCCGTTGGATTTTTTAGCTATACCGGGTAGATGGAATCTATATGGTACGATTCTCCCTGGTCTGTCATCAACTTACGTTCAGCGAGTGTTACGGGTATTATAAAGAACGGCATGGATTATGCTTTCATCTCACCACTAATAAGTTTCTACGTTTCCATCGTACTAGTGGGCGACATTTAACTTATTTTAGCGCATTAAATCTCCTGGTACAGTAAATGACTTTTTATAAAAAGCATGCACCAAAGTTTCGAAACCACAATAGACCTCGACCCGACTTTTCCTATTTAGAAGGAATGAAAGCCTTGGAGCAAGAATCGTGTGTGCCAATGACTGAATGGGCAAGAGAAGTCGAAAATAGCAAAAAGTTTGGCCTAGAACCAGCTAAATCTATAGAAGACAAATCAGAGATTAGCTGTTTTCAGCGTGGCGAGTTACCACACTGGTCAGGCATCAATACTATGATAAAAACCCAGTTTCTAGAAGATATACGACAAGTAGGCAAATACGATGTTGCCTTTGTTGGTGTTCCTTTTGATATTGGTACCACTTATCGTACAGGGACTCGATTTGGTCCGGAAGCAATGAGACGAATTTCATCGCTACACAGCCCCTACAATTTTGAGTTGGGTGTTGACTTGAGGGAGACTTTAATTTGCTGCGATGTGGGTGATATTTACTGCCCTGCCAATATAACGAAAAGTCATGATCAAATCACTAAGGGAATCGCCCATATTATCGGTGAAACAACAATGCCCATGATCATGGGTGGTGATCATTCAATTGGTTATCCATGTGTACGCGGCATCGCTGAGTGTGTAGAGGGAAACGTGGGTATTATCCACTTGGACCGCCACATCGACACCCAAGAAAAAGACATGGATGAGATTATGCATACTTGTCCTTGGTTCCATGCAACCAACATCCCCAATTGTCCGCCTGTAAATTTGGTTCAGGTTGGAATTGGAGGATGGCAAGTCCCACGTCCCGGCATCCAAAAAGGACGGTCACGTGGATCAACGGTTCTTACAATTCATGATATCGAAAGCATCGGCATAGATAAGACGATTGAAATTGCTCTGGAGGTTGCTTGGCAGGGGGCTAGTGCGGTCTATCTATCTTTCGATATCGACTCAATTGATTGCGGTTTTGTTCCAGGTACAGGTTGGCCTGAATCTGGTGGATTCCTGCCTAGAGAAGCGTTAGCAATCCTAAAAGGAGTAGCACAGGAAGGGGTTGTAGCGATGGAAGTTGTCGAGGTCTCACCACCATATGATATCTCTGATATTACGGCTTTACTTGGTGTCAGGGCCATGGTGGATGTCCTAGCTACAATGGTAAAGCATAACCAACTTGGCGGTAAACTGCAACAGTTCTACTCTAATTGAGAGATAATTTTTGATGGCCACACCACACACCTTCCTGATTGTAATAGATCAACCCTCTTCTTCGCCAAACTGGGAAAATGCGCAGTCAATGCTAGAAGACCTCTCTTTGTCTTGTCGGCAGATTCTGGGGTTTCAACCTGATTTTCGTCTTGCTTATTTGCCTGTGGATCTACCGTTAATGCTACATCAGATTCCCAATAGTCTGGATGAGGTCATCGAAGAAGAAATTAATAATGGGAAGAACGTCTTCTTTATTTTCCCTGCGATTCTCGAGTTTAGTATTTTGCAGAAAGAAGACTTTAGCCAAATCATCTCCACTGCTCGAAAACAGTTCTCAGGGATAGAATTCTACTATGATGATGTTGACCTTTCTCACCCGCTCTTAGTCCAAGCCTTTGTTGGCCAGGCGCAAAAATGTCTCTCACCGATTCAACTTTCTCCTGATCAACTGGGTTTATTGCTAGTTGCAAGTGGACACGGTAATGCTACGGATCGTGCTGAAAGCTACCGGTTAATGCGATTAATTTGGGAGCAACTTGGTCTGGCCGCCGGCGAAGTCGCCTTTATCCGACACGACAAGCCATTTTTGGCAGATCAACTTCAAAAATCGCTGAGTTTGGAAAAGAGCAATCGTTCTTTGTTGTGGGTCGCTATTTCTCAAGCATGGTGGCCGGCGCAGCACCAAGACTATGCTAAAGCAATTTATAGAGATGCATTTTCCAAGAAAGAAGACCGTTCTACCTGTATATTTGTAGATTCTCTCGGCCCAAATCCTCTAGTATTGTCGTGGCTTCAAAAAAGAATACTTCACCTCTGGAAAGGTTTTCGGCAACAGCAACACCGCCAACGGTCTGCAAAATACAAACAGTTACCCCGTAAGAATAGCCTTCTTTATGGACCAGACGGTCACACGACACCACTAAAAGTCGATAATTCGCTGAAAATTCAAAACTATATGTTAGGAAATGGACTAGTGGCAGAAGTCAATGGCCAACCTGCATTTGCACTGTTGACGGATTTCATTGGTATTAAGAGCAAAAAAGTATTTATCAAGGTTACATGGCACGGTTACGCAACAGGCACATACACAGACCCCGTAGCTTTGGATAAGTTCTTGTCCATATTATCAGGTAAGGCAATCCTACTTGAAAGCTATACGTCTAGTCGAAACGATGGCACAAAAGAATTTGATTGGACAACAGAGTGCAAACAACACAGAGACTGGATTCGACAACAGGACTCAGCATTTTTGGCCAAAACCGGTTTGTCTGAAGTTATCAAAAAGCATAAGGCCCATTATGTAAATCTTACTGAGTTATTTTGGGATGGACAATGCACACCGCAACCTATCATTGATGACCTGCTATCTAGCCAAAACATCAAATTAACCCATCCGGAATTATCACAGTTTATTCCACGTGTACTCTACGACAACCGAGGAGCCGATTTTATTAGTTTTGCTCGTTTTAAAGGCCCAACCCGTTTAAGCATTGCAAATATGTTCGGATTGATTCCTATTCCTTTCAGGTCGAAATGGCATGGATCAAATATTACTGATTTTGCGGTGGTCTGTTGTGATTTAGTAAAGATTTATGGTTGCCTCTTTAATCTACATACCATAATTGAATCTTTAAATTATGCTGTTCGTTGGGACCGAAATGGTCTCTACAGAAGCCGTTGGGGGAACTATGATCTGATAGATAGTTTGAATATTGTTTGTATGAGTCAGAGTCTTGCGATTGGCGATGTGCTAGCTAGTCAAATACAAGGACAATCAATTGAAAAAAGCGCATTTTTTGATGTTGTAAGATCTAATTTTAATATTCCGCCACAAGTTCTTCGGGCATCTATTCCCGATGATCTAAAAGCTAAGTTTGCCTAATATGGCATGTGATTTTAACTCTACGTAATTTCTTAAGAGGATGCAAAGTATAATGACACACTTACAAATATCACTATTAAACTGTCATAACCGAACACTCTTTTTACGTCTTTCGATTTTAGCCTTGGCCCTTATCGGTCTGTTAACCTCAAGCAGCGATGCTAAGTTGAAAATCGCTTATAGTGATTGGCCAGGTTGGGTTGCTTGGGAAATTGGGGTACAAAAAGGCTGGTTTAAGGAAGTTGGTGTTGATGTGGAATTCCAATGGTTGGAATATGTCCCTTCCATGGATGCTTTCGCCGCTGGCCAGATAGACGCTTGCTGTATGACCAACGTGGATGCTTTGGTGACCGGTGCTACTGGGAAGAAAGGAGTTGGTATCATTATCAATGATTATAGCAATGGAAATGATATGGTCGTCGCTCTGCCCGGGATTACAAAAGTTGGTCAGCTCAAAGGGAAAAAAGTCGGCGTAGAGACCGGCTTTGTTGGTCATCTTCTATTGCTACAAGCTCTGGAAGAAAACGGTCTTACAGAGTCGGATGTGGAACTGATCAATTATCCGACTGACCAGACGCCACAGGCCTTAGAATCCGGTGAGGTGGCAGCTATAGTGGCATGGCAACCCAACTCAGGTCAAGCGCTCAAAGTAGTCCCTGGTTCGAAACCGGTCTTTACCAGTGCGGATGCAAAAGGACTAATCTACGATTTGCTCTATGTTACTGCTGAGAGTTTGGCCAAAAATCGCAGCGATTGGTTAGCAGTAGTCAAAGTGTGGTATAAAATTGTGGATTATATGAAGGATTCGAAAAATGAGGCTGAGATGCTGGAGATTTTAAGTGCTCGGGTTCAAATCAGTCCGGAAGAGTATCAGGGAATTCTCCAAGGAACCTACATTTTAACCTTAGATGAAGCCAGAAAGTTCTTTGAAAAAGGGGAAGGGTTTTCTTCAGTCTACGGCTCTAGCCAGATCGGAGATGAATTCAACGTCAAGTATGGTGTTTATCCTAAGGCTGAATTCAGTGATAAGTACCTGGACCCATCTTTAACAAATTCTTTAAAGTAAGCTAGCACTATAATTACAATACAAATGCAGAACTGGTTCTCGATAAGACTCTCGCTTTCGGAAAGGACAAATTTTTGGCTATCTTTGATGGCATTTGTGTTACCTTTGGGAGCCTGGTCTGCATTTAGTTATCTGCCTTTCCTATGGCATCCTCAGGTCTTAATTCAACAAGCCGGGGGCACCTATTTCCGCAAAGATGACCGGGTTGATAAAAAAGATTTTCAGCAAGAAAACCAGCGGGTTGCTAGAGATGGTGGGCAACAAGCCGTTGGCCGCCGTGTGAATCCAAGCTATCTTCCAGCCCCTCATGAAGTCGGCAAGGCCTTCTACATCGCATTCAAGACCCCTCCTAGAAGAAAAGGCGAGAAGTGGTTGCACCAAAATATCTGGGATAGTATTGAAGTTATCTTTTGGGGCTTTGCGCTGTCTTCGGTTATTGGCGTTCCGCTTGGCATCTTATGTGGCTCCTTTTCCTTTTTGTCACGCCTAAACGAACCATTTGTCGATTTCGTTCGTTACATGCCAGCACCAGCCTTCGGCCCTCTGGCTGTCGCTATCCTTGGTATTAATGATGCCCCAAAGATCACAATTATCATTATTGGCACCTTTTTTCAGCAGGTGCTGGTTATTGCCAACACCACACGTCAGTTTGACAACTCTTTAATCGAGACAGCACAAACATTGGGTGCGGATCGGTTGAAGCTGATTAGGAGTGTTATTGTACCCGGTATTTTACCGGAATTATACCGCGATATGCGCATCTTGCTCGGTTGGGCTTGGACTTACTTGATTGTGGCCGAAATTATTGGAGCTAAATCAGGCATCAGCCTATTTATTACGCAACAAGCCAAATATAGAAACTATGACAATGTTTTCGCTGGAATTATCATCATCGGTCTGATTGGATTTCTAACAGACCAGATTTTAGGATTGATTGGAAACCAACTCTTTGTCTGGGAAGAACGAGAGCTATGACACCAGATTACATTGAATCAGATTGTTATAAACAGCAATCAGAGGCGGTTCGTAGCAGGTTCGAGCGTATTAAACAACGCCCAGTTTTGTTAGAAGTAGAGGCATTGGATAAAATCTTTGAAGACCGGGAAGAAGAGATAGTTGCCTTAGATGACATTTCATTTTCCGTTCATCGCAGAGAATTTATTTGTGTAATTGGTCCTTCAGGTTGTGGGAAATCGACACTCATTCGGATTATTGCGGGCTTGGAAGCACAAACGTCTGGAAATATCCTGCTAGATTCGCAACCAATTGAAAAACCGGGCTCAGATCGAGGGATGGTATTCCAGAGTTATACACTATTTCCCTGGTTGACCATAAAAAAGAATGTCATGTTTGGGTTAATGATGTCAAAGATCAATCGAAGGAAAGCCACCGCTGAGGCGATGGAGTGGCTAGAGTTAGTTGGTCTAAGCGAGTTCGCTGATCTCTATCCACATCAACTATCAGGGGGAATGAAACAGCGGGTCGCTATTGCGAGAGCGTTAGCGAACCAACCGCGAATTCTACTAATGGACGAACCATTTGGAGCCCTAGACGCGCAAACCAGAGCCCAAATGCAATCCTATCTTCTGCAGATCTGGCGCAGTATCGACATTACCATCGTATTCATTACACACGATCTAGAAGAAGCGATATATGTAGCAGATCGAATTTTGGTACTTGGAGCCAATCCCGGTCACCTACAGGAGATCGTTGAAGTTCCTGTTCCACGACCAAGAACACCTGATCAGTTCTTATCACCGGAATTTTTATCGACTAAGAAGCATTTGGAAGATCTTATCAACCCTGAGAAAAGATTAATGTCTGAGAAAATACCGATTCCAAGAATGACATCAGTCGGTGATGAGGTGTTCTAAATAAATGGCAATCGGATTTACGATATTTTGCGCCAACCTGCGGTAGGCACGCCCTGTTGTTTACCTTTGCCTAACATAATTCAGTAGATTCAATCCCCCCACGGTCTGGTCTTAGGCTTGACTTCGATGCTCGGCCTAACTCTTTACCCAAAATAAAACCATCGACCATATTTATCACACCGGTAACTGCGAAAGCTCACTTAAAGGACTCTAGTTATCACTGTAGGGTTACGTCTAGGTTAACTTCAACCAAACGACGAGATCGAATTTTTCGGTGGTATAGCCAACACCAAACATTGTATAGTAATTAAATTGGGTGATGATTCTTTTAGCGGGATAGACGGTTTGCTAACGATTCAGAAAAAAGGGTGGTTGTCAAAACTGAAGACAAAAGACAGGTTAGTGCATCTCAAATCAGATGCCCCTTACAACTCAACTGCTCCAGACTTTGTACCAGTGGAGCCGTATCCCGTCTTCGGACAGATTCTTCGACAAAAGCTGGCTATATCGATGCAATGAAACCGGTTGGCAAATGGGTTTCTAGGTTGAACAACCTCCGCCCCGAGTTAAATATGTCTACTTCTGTTGCCCCCCTTACAAAAAAACAGAACTGGCAATATATTATGTTGCCGGTAACAGTATTCATATCTAGTCGTTCCGTTTTTATTTTGTGCCTTTTACTGCTTGGTTGTGATGAGCAAAAGTGGTCAAACCCACAGGAATCAAAAGAAGCGCTGGGGAAAGCTATCGTTGAAGCCCTCAATTATCAACACGAAAAAGAAACTGAGGACGATAAAGAAACATCAGCTCAACGAATGGAGCGCTTACACCAACTACGAGTTACTAAGGAAGAGTATCTGAGTTGGATTTTACCCGCTTTCCCCGAAACCCATTTCCCCGATAACTTTGTCTGGGAAAACCTAGATAAAAAATGTCTGGTTGGTGTCAGAAAGTGGGCCCAACAATACCGTGACAAGGATCTCGAATTTGTCTCTATTAATTTTGAAAAGAAACCAGCCAGTTACGACGGGTTCCAGCTATATCGTGGAACAGTACTAACAGTAACAGACGGGAACGGCCAACAGTTCTCGCTCCATATTCTTGGCTCAGTAATCGAAAAATCGGGAGATTGCAAACTACTTAGTTATCAAGATTAAGAATCTCAACTGCTCGGAAATCAAGAGAGGTAGTACACCTTTTACGTGCCAAAAGGATTACGTAGCATAAGCTTATTCGTCCACCGACTGAAGTTCGGACAAGTTCAGAAAAAGTTCAATAGAGCACGCTACAGATAGCGTATCTGCCCTATGGCGAATAAACGAATGTACGGCCTACAGTCGGAGTGACAAATTAAAAGCTATCGGAACGTTATTGTAACCTAACTCTTTAAAACTATATTTTAATCCTAATTTCCTCTGCCTATAATCTGGTGTCGATGCTCAACTCAGGCTCAAGGCTTACATTTGGTTAACTTGCGGTACTTTGTGAGTAGTTAGAACTTATCGTCTTTGCCTGCATGCAGCGTAAGTTAGTCTTAGTTTTACTGAATATTGTTAAAGTATAAGGAGAGTGAAAATGACTTCTAGAGAACGAATACTTAAAACACTTCGACATGAAGAACCTGACCATGTGCCATATGATTTATCGTCTACTCCGGTCACCGGTATTCATGTGGTTGCCTATCGCAGGCTACGAAAAGCGTTAAATCTACCTGAGAGAAATCCGGTTATCTGGCATCAGATGCAGCAACTCGCATGGGTAGATGACGATATGCATGAGGCGATGCAAACGGATGCTAAAGGGTTGCGCCCCAAAGCCTCGTCTTCGTGGACATTTCAGACGACCCAGGATATTGACTATATCTATTATACCGATGAGTGGGGTATCACACGACGTAGACAAACAGATGGGGGATACTACTTTGATCTATGTGTCTCCCCACTGGATAGCGCGCACACTCCTACTGATATCGAAAAATATCCTTTCCCAGATTCTACGGATGAAGGGCGATTCGTAGGTTTAAGAGATTTGGCCGAACAGGCGCAGATTGATGGACGTGCGTTTGTGCTGGGTGGAGTTTGTGCGGGAATGTTGGAGATGGGACAGTGGTTGCGAGGGTTTGATAATTTCTTCTGCGACCTGGTAGACAACCGGCCCTTAGCTGAGGCATTATGTGATAAAATCATCGAACTCAAGATGCGCTATTGGAGCCGGGTTCTTCCCTTAGTTGGCGATCTCGTAGACGTTATCCAGGAAGGAGATGATTACGGTGCACAGAATAGACTTCAGATTTCACCTAAACTGTGGCAAGAAATCTTCAAACCACGCCTGGTACAACTCATTTCTCATATTAAAAAACTAGCCCCTCATACTTTTCTGTTTTTTCATTCGTGTGGCAGTATTTATGACATTATCCCCGATTTAATTGAAGCCGGTGTCGATGTACTCAATCCGGTACAGGTTGCTGCTACGAATATGGACAGCAAACAATTAAAGAAGGAATTTGGCCATGAGTTAAGTTTCTGGGGTGGCGGTGTGGATACACAATTTGTCTTGCCTCTCGGTTCACCACAGCAAGTTCGAGAGGAGGTGAAGAAACGCATTGATGATTTTGCTCCCGGAGGGGGATTTGTTTTCAACACAGTGCATAACATTCAAGCCGATGTACCCGTTGAAAATATTCTAGCAATGCGGGACGCGCTGAGAGAATTCGGTTAACGATTAGCATTAAAGGTCTTCAAAAATCGAGTAAGTTTGAAAAGTCGCGTTACATATACCAATAATCATTGAAAATGCTTGATTTGTCGAAGCTATTTCAAAACTAAAGACAATTTAAACTTGCGTATCTAAAGGAGTTAGGTCTAGTTTTAGTTGGATCTAAAAAGGAACTTTTGATGGCTAAACAGAAACCATTTATCACCGACCAACAATG
>JASMLX010000150.1 GCA_030748495.1 Candidatus Poribacteria bacterium
GTCAATTACCAAAGGAGGCAGAATTGAAAAATGAATGATACCGGCTCAAGTTGGATCCAATCTTGTAGGGCTGGTTATCGCGATTGGAATGGAAGGTATACCGGTGGCAACGAGATTATGCACTTGGTACCATATAAGGACCAGCTTTTCGCCGTCAATGGATATTGGATGGATTTGCGTTGGCGGCTAGACTACAACGATCGGCAATCAGCACAGGTGCTTCGACTGGGTAGTTCCGACGGGGAATGGGAAGTCGATTTAGAAATAGGGTAGGCCAACGGCTCGAGCCAGCGCTATATATGAAAGGCAACGTTCTCCAGTCTGTTACTTTTACGCATAATGGATCGGCTGATTCGTTACCGCAACCGGAAAAGTTACTACTGATGTCGGCGGGTGCTTACTTATGGAGAGTAGAGGGGCGTTGTCTCAGTGTGGGTTAGGGATGACGATGAGGGGAACTGGAGCCACTCCTTTGTCAAAAGTGGGTCGGCCGCCAATGGTCTTAGATGGATTCCTCGTGATATCGAAGTTTATACCGGTACTGGTATCGGTACGCACTTTTGCGTTATCGCCTTTCGGTGGCAAGACCATTTTTGTTGGTGGGCACAACTGCTGTGGCATTAGTTCGGATGAGATGGCCTGGACATTTAAAGGTAGTATGGAAGGGGCATTAGATCAGAGAGGTATTGAACGAGGTGAATGATGAACGTAGATAAAATTCAGAAGGTCGCTGTAATTGGTGCCGGGCTGATGGGACATGGGATTGCGCAGGAGTTAGCACAGGGAGGTTATGAAGTAGGACTGAACGATGTAACCGACGAGGCGCTTGAAAAGGCTATTGTTCGGATACGAGATAATTATGCGATGCTGGAGCGAGAAGGACTTCTAAGCCAGGGGAAAGGTGAGAAAGCGATTGGCCTTGTTCAGACAAGCGTGGATATTGGCGTGGCGATTGATGGCGCCGATCTGGTGATCGAGGCGGTGGTAGAGGATCTAGCTTTGAAGTTGGATATATTTGGAAAGTTGGATGCCTGGTGCGAGCCGCAGACGATTTTGGCCACCAATTCATCGAGTTATATGCCAAGCAAGATTGCCGTGGTGACCGATCGACCTGAGAAAGTAGTGGGTATGCATTATTTTAATCCGCCATTTTTGATGCCATTGGTGGAGATTATTAAGAGTGATCAAACCTCAGATCAAACGGCTCAGGTAGCTTATGATCTGATGGTGAAGATCGGGAAATCTCCGGTGATGGTGCAGAAGGAGATACCGGGGTTTATCGGCAACCGTATTCAGGCAGCAGTGTGGCGAGAGATTTTGTGGCTGGTTGAAGAAGGGATTGCAACGCCTCAGGATATTGATACGGTTGTGAAAACCGGTCTTGGCAGACGCCTGGCAGTTGCAGGCCCATTTGAGTTGACTGATTTGACCAGTTTGGCGATGAAGCAGGCGATTATGGAAGAGCTGTTACCCTCACTAGCCTCGGGTCAGAAAGTCCCGGTAATTTTGAAGGAGAAGGTTGAAGAAGGCGAGTTGGGGATACGCTCAGGTAAAGGATTTTATGAGTGGACACCGGAGTCTGGGGAAGATTTGAGAACTCGTGTGGCCAAGGCATTGATCGAGATTGGAAAGTGGGATCAATAGAACCCCTCAGCCCTAATCTTATCCTAACTATACGGTTTTCGAAACCTGCCTCAGGCGGATCTGGGCTAACACCTTTGACTTTTTGTCCTTGCGAAACCGGCACAAATCCGCCAGTCGATGCGCTTTTAACCGAAACAAACCTCGGCCCTAGCCATTTTTAGGCCGGTTATAGACGTAGTGGATGACAAAGAATTCACCACGATTATTGCACGTCTACCCTTTTGAGAATGGGACTTACGCAGTTGGATGATCAAGAATATAGCGAGGCTCTGGAAGAGTAAACCTCAACTGCATGACGTGGTCAAGCATTTTGCTACAAGCTGGTATAAGCCGCTTGTTTCACTTCCAATAATCGTTGCTCAAAATCATTAGGGCTCATGTAGTCCAAGTATGAATCTAGGTATGAATGTAGCCGCCTACGGTGATAAAACATGGAAATAGATTCCGGTATGTTCTGCGGTGCCTCGTAATGTATCAGATAGCTTCTCCAGTGCACCGGTTCCTGATTCAAGTGGCCCCTTTGATTCCATGGGCTTGAAGTCGCCGCCTAAAAGCCTTACCGGCAGACTGGGAACCACGGTCTGAGTGATGAATCAATCCGCTTTTTGGCTAGATCCTGAATCCATTCCAGCACTTCCTGATGTGTCGGATTATCCGGTCTGTTCTTTAAGCTCTTCTGATACTGGTAGTACTTATTACGTTTTACACCCAAAAGATGATACTGCAGGCTGATAGGATAGGCATTCTGATGCGGGGTGATAAACGAGTATTTCACTTCGCTTCTTCGGCAAAGAACGCCATCGCTTTTTTAAATATCTCCTGTTCCGTTTCAAAGCGTTTTAGCTGGGTCTTGAGTTTCCCGTTTTCTTCCGGTTCAGATGTCAATTTCCCATTACCACCAAATGCCAGCCCGTCTTCACTCTGATACTCCTTCCGCCAGCGCTCCAGCATTTGGATATTAATCTCCAGACTCTTTGCTGCCTCTGTGCGGCTATAGTCTTGCTCATGCAGCCGGCTGACTGCATCCAACTGAAACTCTTTTGAATATTTCTTTCTGCTTGTCATTCTTTTTCACCTCAGTTTTTAATGGCACTACATTAACTTTTACTAATAACAGCTGTACTTTAGAGGTTAGTGGTACAGGTAGTAGTATTACCTGTACCACGGTACTGTAACAGTTATAAATTCGACTGGTGAAAAGCTAACTTTTGCCGACCTGAATACTATCGCATTAACCGTCAGCACTTTAGCCCTGGAAAACGGCGTAGCCGAAACCAGTATCTTTTCCTTCACCGCAAATGGTACTTACACCTTCATCGATGATGGCAGCGCGACACTATCAAACGCACCGGACCTAATAGTGTTGAACGCGAGGTAACCAAAGCCGGCGAATTTGCGGCTGGATACAAAATCCAGTTTGACGAAGTCGGTATAGTGGTCAAACTGGCTTCAGACTATAGCAGTTTGGGCAGTACTTCCAAACTGGTAGTCAACGACGTTTCATATAGTAAAGGTGGGTTCCAACAATAGTCTTTAATCGCAATGCCATCCTTGTGATGAAGTTAATCACAAGGGTGATGTTACCGTCAGGTTTCACTTTAGATTTAACAGGCAGATTCAACTACAAACCAGATCTAACTTCAACCGAGGGACGGAGTTGAGATGCTGGAGTACACCTCATCCAACCTGATGAACAGTGTGCAGAACAACGTGGCCAGTATGTCGACTACCCGCGACGCTGATTTTGCGGCCGGATCAACCGGTCTGGCTAAGAATCAGATTCTGACTCAATCCGGCACACGTCCATGTTAGCCCAGACCAACGGTCTGTCGCAGAACGTGTTGAGCCTGATTCGATGACGGATGAATTGGAATGGACTCGTATCTGCTATTGGGCTACTGGGGCGTGGCACAGCACAAGCCGTTTTTTATGAGCAGGGAAGTCGGCGATAGGCCTCGATATGGAGGTGTTCTGGTGAGGCATGAACACTGTATAAATTGCATACAGAAAAAGAGATTTCAATCAATGATCTACGCGATGTGGCTCATTCTATTCTATCTCGTTGACCAGATTGAGGGAACGTTACCTGAATAGTTTATGTTTAATTTAGTTCGACCATTGATCCGGATCGAGCCCAAACGCCCTAGCCTCTCCACAGATAGCTTCCCAGGTTGTGTCATCAATTTCAATACCTTCGTTTTGCTTTTGCTGGGCATAGCGAAATTCGGGTTCACCGGGAACCAGGATCTCCTCAAAACCTGGGGCTAGTCGACTCGATTTGATATGTTGGACCAAAGCCTCTACTTCATCGAAATAGGTGTTAAGATCGGTAAAGTGCTCGATGTGATAGACGGTGAAAAGGACACCGTTACTCACCATGGCACGCTCACCTGCAGCACAACCTTGACCACTGAGCGTTCCACCCAAAAGTTCGACCACAAAGCCAAGGCCATAACCTTTATGTGCCACCACACCACCTAATGGTAGGATGGCTCCTGGGGGATCTCCTTTGAACTTATTTGGATCGGTAGTTGGGTTGCCTTGAGCATCGATAAGCCAGCCTTCTGGCACCTGTCTTTTCTGGTTTAAAGCGAGCCTTACCTTACCTTCAGCTACCACGGAGGTTGTCATGTCAACCAGAATTGGATTGTTATCCCGGCGCGGGGCGGAAAAGGCGATCGGGTTGGTACTCAGACGTCCATCTATACCGCCAAAAGGAGCAATCTGGTACCCGAGGTTACCTGCGTTGACGAAAGCAATACCTATCATACCTGCTCGTGCGGCTAGTAAAGGATACGCGCCAACGCGTCCAACATGACTCGTATTCCGTAGCGTAACTGTACCAGTACCGTGTTGCCGGGCTTTTTCGATCGCCAGGTTCATGGCAAAGGTTGCTCCGACTTGTCCTAGGGAACCGTGGGCGTCCACTACTGCCGCGCACGGGTTATCGGTAACCACTTCAGGTGCAGCGCGGGGTTGGAATCGACCTTCCCGAATAGCTCGGGCGTACTCGTAGAAACGGAGTGCTCCATGTGAGTGGTGCCCAAAAAGATCGGATTCAATCAAGTGATCAACAACTGCTTGGGCATCTTCCAATGAACAACCAACGGCTTTAAAGAGTTCGTAGCCATACTGTCTAAGTGTATCTGTCTGGAATGTAGGCATGATAATCCCTTTCCATTTAAAATAGGAGGCTCCGTCGCTTGCAACCGAGCGTAGAGGGTGACATGGTGTGGATATTTTTCACACCATGTCACCAAGAAGGTCAACAATTTCAATTCTATAGATGAATTCGTGAAATTAGAAATTAGTAGATGAAGAGATTCGCATCATCTGTAACGCCAAACGTGCTGACGGTGTTGACCGAATCGACCTTCCTGGTGGAGATTGAATGGTTGAACCAAAGGATGGTGCGGCATAACGACATGACGGCATGACGGCATCTCGCTACATCACAAAATTGGAAGAGATACGCTACGGTATCTTAGATAGTCTATGGAAGTATTGGGCGATTAAACCCTTGACCCACATTTACAGTCGTGCTAAAATGATTTCTGCGTCTATTTCTACTGTCACAGTTAGGTCAGTAGGAGTTTAATTGTAGCCTGTTCTCAGGCTTATCAAATAAAAAGGGAGAGATTAAATGAAGAGCTATCATTTCGGAAACGTTATTGTTTTAGTAATCCTGTTGGTAGGTGTTGTCAGCACCTCATGGGCTGGAACCAAGTCATGGGACTTTGCCAAGGATTCAGGTGGGTTAAAAACTTCCCACGGGAAATGGGCAGTTAAAGACGGCATTTTCCAAGTTGAGGGTAAAGATCCAGCTATGCATGCTAGCTACATAGAAGATGAAACCAAAACTTGGGATAACTATACTGTGGAAGCCAGAGTTCGCCCAGCTAAAGCTGGAAATACGAGATGGGCTGGTATAGTGTTTCGTGCACAACCGGATTTACATGAATATTATGTGTACTATCTGAATACACCAAACAATACCACCGAATTCTGGATGCATAAGAAAGGAAAATGGGATGCCCGACAATCTTTCGTCAAAGAGGGAAACAAAGACACCAATAACCCTGCTAAAGGTGGAATCAAGATCGCTCAAGATAAATGGCATGACATGAAAGTTGTCTGTGACGGCTCGAATTTTAAATTTTATTTCGATGGTAAACTTCAAGTCGAATTCGAAGATAAAACCTACAAAACTGGCGGCGTCGGCGTTTGGTCATGGGCAGGACCCGCAAGTTTCGATAACCTCAAAGTAACAGGAGGAGCCATTGGTGACGGGGGGGCAGCCGTTGATCCAAAGAAAAAGTTGGCATCAGCTTGGGGTAGTTTAAAAACTATCTATTAGTTCCTATAACCATCAAATAACTGAGGTGATTCGATCACCTCAGTTCACTAATTTATTTTATATTTCAAAATGTAGCCGTTGGAGGGATAATGAGATCGAATATTAGTTTCTACTTGACTTTGTTGCTACTGATGGTATTTACTTCGTCAGTATCACAAGCTGGCACACAGTTGTGGGACTTTGAGGCTAAAGCAAAAGAAAAGGATTGGGAGCATGCAAACGGTGACTGGAAATTTACCAAAGGTATCATTCAAGAAACTTCCGGTGGTCAAGCTGCTATGCACCAAATTGTCAGAGGCGTAGATTGGGGAAAGTGGGACGACTATACTGTTTCCGCAAAAATTCGTATCGACGGTGCGGGCAGTAAATGGGCCGGGTTAATTTTTCGCGCGCAGAAGGATCTTCATGAATATTATGTCTATTACTTGAATGTACCAAACAATAAGAGCGAATTCTGGGTGCATATGAAAGGCGCTTGGGATACACGCCGGGCTGTCAACTCTAATATTGCTGCAGCAAAGAAACTTCAAAAGGAAAAAATTGAAGTTGGTAAATGGATGGACGTTAAGGTGGTATGTAAAAAGGATCAGTTTGAGTTCTACATTAATGACGAACTACAAGGCGAACTGGAGGATAAGGATTACAAGGTAGGATCGGTTGGTGTCTGGTGTTGGCAATCTAAAGCCAGCTTTGACGACGTCATGGTTGAAGGTAACAGCGTTACCAATACCCTGGCTGTTGACCCACAAAGTAAACTGACTACAACCTGGAGCAGTATAAAGCGGAAACCGTGGAACCAATATTTTTTAGATTAGAATTTTAGGCTGTCTAAAAAGCCGATGGTCTAAAAAACTAAATAAAATTGAAAAAAGCCCGTGCTGATTACTAGCATGGGCTTTTTTCGATTTTTAACTTCGATTGGTCACTGACATTTCAAGATTTGGACAATACGGACATAATGGATTTCCCTGAATCTACTTCAAAGAATCGTTAATTGAACCTGTTGACAGTGAGCGCTATAGTACAACCGATAAATTAAAGAGAAGAACCGATATAATGGCAATCTGCAAATCTTTCGTCTGGACCAAGACCGGATTCTTTCTGCTTCTTTTCTCGAGTATTGTTAATTTATGCTGGACTAGAACCTCTCAAATTGAAATATCTTTCGCCGATCAAATCCAAAATTATCGGGCGCAGTTGGAGACTAACCCGAATCAGGTTGGGATTCGACTGGCATTGGCTAGAACTTATTTGTTGTTTGAAGCATTTGAGCAGGCGATGGAAGAATACCTGCAGATAATTGCGATTGATCCGAAGAGAGCGGACGGATACTTCGGTCTGGGACTGAGTCTAGCTGGTCAGGAGGAGTTTGACAAATCCATTTCAGCTTACCAAAATGCGATTGATATTTCGTCTGACCTACCGCAATATCATGCGGCGCTTGGTCGTTCTTACGCACAACTTTACCGTTATGATCAGGCGGAATCAGCATACCGAAGAGCAATTGATCTAAAGACTGATGATGCCGTGTTTCATCACCAGTTGGGAGTTGTCTACGCTCAGCAAGGTAAAAAGGATGAGGCCATTTACCAACAAAAACAGGCGATAGACATTCAGCCTCAAATATCCCAGGCATATCACCAGTTGGGGCTGCTTTATGGCCAGCAGAATCTATGGGACAAAGCTGTCTCAGCCTACCTGACAGCACTGAAGCAGAATCCAGAACTGGTCGAATCCTCCTACAACCTGGCGCAGGCATACTTTCGCCAAGGAAAAATGGAAGAGGCTAAACAGCAGATGAGCCGCTACCAGGAGTTGAAATCGCAGATTGATCCAATTAACAAGTTGCGTGGAGCATTTCAACAGAGTCATGACCAATTAGAACGTGCCGCTATCAAATCGAATATTGGCCGGATATACCTCCAGCATAAAAAAATCAGAGAAGCCATTATAGAATATCAAAAAGCTATTGGGCTAAATCCAAAACAGGTTGAGGCTCATAATGGTATCGGTCTAGCTTACACGATGACTCAGAAATATGATCTGGCGATCTCCGCCCAACAACGGGCCTTAGAATTGGATCAGAATCTAGCCGAAGCCCATGCTGGATTGGGATTGGTCTACTTCCTGACCAATCAGCAGGAGATGGCCCTTAAATGTTATCGGCGAGCTATCGATTCCAGGCTTGACTTTGTCGATCCCTACCTCAAAATCGGGCAGATATTGCTTGATCAGAGACGCTATACTGAAGCCAGCCAAATATATCGGTCAGCAACAGAGATTGCTTCCACTAATGTTGAAGCCTACTATAATCTGGGTTTGGCTTACGATTATCAGGAGAATATGGCTGATTTGGCTTTGGATGCTTACAAACGCGTGGCTGAACTCGATCCGGAATACCATCAGGCCTATTACCAAATGGGTCAGATTTACGAAGACAAGAACAATTTTGAAGAGGCCGAAAAGGCATATTTGACAATCGTACAACGTGGGTCTAAGGTTCCACAAGTGTATCAGGCCTTGGCGCAACTTTACGGCAAAAACCAAGAACAGTTGAATCAAGCAGTCAGTTATGCCCAGAAAGCGATAGAATTAAGTCCTGAATCAGCAAGTTGCTACAATACCCTCGCATTGATCTATTTTCGATTGGGTGATTATCTGCAAGCAGAGTCCGCTATTAAAAAGGCGTTATCTTTCTCTCCCGAAAGTTCGGTTTATCAGGAGGGCTGGCGCCAAATCCAGCAGAAATTGGATAAATGAATTTTCAAACAGCACACATGCGCCTAGTGTTTCTGGCCTGTTTCGGGTTGTTTCTTTTTTTTACCTCCATTCAATCAGTTAAGGCAGGTATTTCCCAACCACCGCTAAGATTCGAGCCTCAGAGCCTACCGTTTCAGCATACTGATGGAAGTAGTGGGGAGAAATATTTTTTGGAACCGCTTGGTTCTGGAGTGGCGCTATTTGATTACGACAATGATAATGACCTGGATCTTTATTTGGTCAACGGTAACAGTCTGAAAAGTTCGGACACTAAAATCCTGCACCGAAACAGGTTATTTCGCAATGATGGCGGGAATTTTATTGACATTACGGATCTGGCGGGAGTTGGTGATACAGGTTACGGTTTCGGTTGCTGCGTAGGTGACTACAACAACGATGGATTTGTCGATCTGTACGTTACCAATTTCGGGGCTAATATTCTCTATAAAAACAACGGAGATGGGACATTCACAAATGTCGCGCGACAGGCGAACGTTGATGGTGCCCAACTGAGTTCGAGTTGCGCATTTGCTGATTACGACGGTGATGGCGATTTAGATCTGTATACCGTTAACTATGTACAATTCGATTTAGAGAAAAATCCTAAATGTACCTATCAAGACGTTTCTACCTATTGCACTCCTGAAGTCCTACCGGGAGAATCGGATTCGCTTTATCGAAATCACGGAGATGGTACATTTAGTGATATCACCCAATCGGCTGGTCTATTTGCACCGGATGGAAAAGGATTGGGCGTAGTGTGGGGGGACTACGACAATGATGGCGATCCCGATATATTTGTGGCTAACGATACAACTCCCAATTTCCTATACCAAAACAACGGTAGAGGAAACTTTCAAAATGTCGGTCTTTTTGCTGGAGTGGCGTTAAGCACGGAAGGTCGTCCCTACAGTGGTATGGGTACAAACTTTGGTGATTTCGATAACGATGGGGATCTTGATATCGTGGTGACTAATTTTCAGGATCAGACCAATAGTTTGTACCAAAATGAGAAACACGTTTTCTTTAATGAAGTCAGCTTTTCTGCAGGTATTGGGGAGAAAAGTTTACCCTATTTGGCTTGGGGAGTTGATTTTGTGGATTTGAACAATGATGGCTGGCAGGACCTCTTTATTGCTAACGGGCACCTCGACCCTAATATTTCTGATATCGATCCAGTTGGTACTTATGCTCAACATAACCAGATTTTCGTGAATCAAAAAGGTCAAGCATTTATTGATCAATCAGCAACGATACGAGCGCAACAACAGGTTAGCCGCGGTACCGCCTTTGGTGATCTGGACAACGATGGAGACATCGATGTCGTGATTTCCAATCTCAACGATCATCCTGTTATCTTGTGGAATGTCACACAGAATAACAACAACTGGTTCATCATTAAACTGGTGGGCACAACCGGCAATCGTAGCGCTATCGGTGCACGTGTGAAAATTAAGATTGATCAACAAATCCAAATTCGCGAGGTGAAAAGTGGTTCTGGCTATCTCAGTCAAAGTGACCTGCGACTTCACTTTGGTTTGGGACCAGCTAAGCAGATTGATCAACTTGAAATTCGGTGGTCAAATGGGACGACTAAACAATTCAATCAGGTGCCGGGCAATCAGACACTAACTGTTACACAAAACGATCCACCTAGATAATTTCGACTTCCCCAAATAGGAATCAGCATTGGATCGTGCATTGGTGTATAAGTTCTTATCCCTATGATAGCAATACTTGATGCCGGGCAAATGCCTTCTGTTATCAGGAATTATACTTCAGCTAACCAGCAGAAGTAACTTTAACTCACATTTCGAACAGATTGTGAGATGTCTTTAGATTTAGAAGTATCCCTTATGGAAAAGGTTGCTTGAGAAGCCAAAAGGAAATCAGTTGTTACTCTTACGATTTAATAATTACACTCACTATTTCTTTATTTTTCTACTCTTAATAATGAATGGTTGCGGCTCTGAGAAAGATGTTTCCATTGGTAATGAGTCAATATTAAAGCCCCAAGTATTTCCTGAAGAACCTCAGGAAAAATCGCCACTAGAAATCAATCGGCTAAAGTGGAAAGAGAATAAATTGAATACTTATCAGTTTCTGGATTGAAAAATACAACTGCAAATGGACATACCAATTGGATCGATATCAGGCTGCTTCCGAAGTCAACATGGCGCTGAGAGGGTATTCGATTGATTGAAACCGCTAAAAAACAACAGATGAGTTTACTAGCGGCTATTCAATCTTTGATAAATGGCACTCTTTCCTTTCCGCAAGGCTAGATAGTTACCAATATTGACCTCTCTTCTAGAATTTGTAATAAAGGGTCAGACGCGGCTGAAGATCTAGGTCTGGTTTTTCGCCTCTTTCTGGTTCGTCATAAAAAGACGCAACGACATTTGGAAGGACATAAACATTTTTCGCCGGCGACCAATCCAAGCCGAAAATAACGGTGTTCGCACTCGCTTCCTTGGAGTGCGGTGTATATGCAATACCTCCACCCTTCGGATTCAGATCCAGATTTTTGTCGAAGCGTGCGGCAATTTTTAGATTGTCAATCAACTTTGCCGATCCGAAAACCGAAGCCATCTTCCGCTCGCTCTCTCCCGCTTCCATCGAGAAAAGGACACCACCTTTGAAAATATCGTTTTGGTAACCGATTAGTCCATGCAAGAGGAGATCAAGTTCATCGCCGGTTTCGGCATCGGCATAACACTCGATCAGCAGACCATCAACCGGTTTTAAGGCCAGCGCGAAATACGCTTTCTTATCCGAATCCGCTTCGGCTTTTGTGCCGGAACCGTTCGCCAACATGACGTGATAGTTGATGAGTTTATCCGCCAGACTTCCTTTGATCGCAATTCCGAAATCGGTCGAACTGACAAATTTGTGCAGATCTTCCGGTGTTTTCAACAGGACACGATAGCCCCAAAGTTTTTCGGTATTGGCCAGGGCCGGCGTACCAAAAAGCCCAACCAGGACATCGGTATTCCAGTCCGAATTTTTCCACTTAAGATAGCCATTTTTGACATACGGCTTGATCTTATCACCCTTTTCGGGCAGTGAATCGCTGTTCATCTCAAACCGCAAACGGACGGCGAGATTATTTGGACTGTCATCATTCTCTTTGATCTTACGATCGTATTGAAAGTAGATTCGGCGATATCGAAAGCCGTTTCGCCCCTCTAAATCCTCCTTGTGTGAGGATAGCATGTGATAATAATCACCGAAAAAATAGCCGCTAACTTTCCCGTCATCTGCTCGTAACACCGAATAACTAATCAGTAAGATTGTGAGCAGGATAACGAGTCTTCGCCAAACATTAATTTTCACTTTAAAGTACCTTCCATTTAAATTGGCCGTCCATCTCAAGAAAACCCATCTCCTTTGAATTAATGAAATTTATCGCCGTAGAAAATTCTACGACGCTACCCAAAAAGAGAGTTTGTTACGGAACTCCATCCAGTCCATGACCCACGAATCTCCTAGAACCCGATTCTCTGACATTTTGGTAAGTTTAGCTGAGGTAAGAAGATCTAAAAATTCTTTGAAATCTATTTTTCGCTTCCCTTATTCCGTGCTAATATCGAATCTTGTGAATCGCTTCGACCGTGTTGGAAGTTAATATCATCAAATCTGTCGGAGTACAACTTTGACAGATTATAGCAAGAATCGCAGAACTTGAAAAGGAGAGATTTGTACTATCCACAACTCTCTCAAGACCAAGACTAAAAATCATTGTCACCGCGGAGGACAAGTAACCAGCGTAGCAAAAAAGAGTCCTTTTTCTAAAACTTAGGTAAAAGTTACTCTCAAATGTAGGCCACAATATGATCCTGTCTTCTGGCTGAAAGCATTTGCCTCTTGACACCTCACCTCCTGCTTGATATGATGCATTCTATGAATAGGGTTGTCCATGTTGGAACAGATATCCTGATCCTATCGTTTTCTCAGCCTCAACTTCCAGTTTATTTTCTGCAAGGAGATTTCTGATGAACAAACAATATTTAGTTCGCAACTGCGGCCTCAATCTAGTTCTAGTTATCTTAGCCATCTGGTTTGTTTCCCCGCTGGAGGCTCAAATTAGTAAAAAAGGATTGATGATCCACTACAGTTTCGAGAAAAGCACTATTAAAGGGAAAGATATCAAGGATCTATCCGGTAACAAGAATGACGGTCTGATCAAGGGCAAACAAAAGACGGTCAAAGGCAGAGTCGGTGATGGGATGGAGTTTGCGGGAGCCGCGCCCGACTATATTGCAGTCAGGAAACGCCACTACGCCAAAGCCGACATTGAGGAGATTACTCTGGTGGCCTGGGTTAAAGCCCCTAGCCGCGGTATGATCGCCTCCTGGGATCGCAGCGAGTTCTTCCGCTTTGGTGTCGGTGACGATCTACTCGGCAATCTCGACTATATTGCCTTTGATACCTGTTGTGGCATTCACGACTGGCACGGTAAAACTAAGGTTACCGACGATAAGTGGCACCATGCGGTAATCTCTTTTGATGGTAAGAACAAGCGCATCTACATAGATGGTAAGCTAGATGCGGAAGTCAAATCACCGCACAAAGTGATGGGTAAAGCCATTACCCGTTACGGCTATATCGGTATTGGGTCGGAAGCAGGAGCTTTCGATGCAGCCACAGGTCCTAATTGGGCGTTTAAGGGGATCATGGATGAATTTTTTCTCTACCATCGTGCCTTGACGGCCAAAGAAGTAGTTCATCTGGCCACAGGACCAGCCAATCCATTCACTGTTGGTGCTAAAGCCAAACTGGCAGTTAGTTGGGCTCAAATTAAGGACGAACAGTAGAATTTTGTTCCAATCTTTATTAAAATGTGTGGGATTAAGACCTAGAGATTAATTCATTAAGTAATTGATATTATTGGCACAAAAATTAAAAAAGTTTTCACATTTCATGGCATCATGCCATCTTTTCCTTGTCTCGTGGGGAATTATTACTCGAAATTTAACCGCTAAATTCTAAAAACTTCAAAAACGGTAAAACTTCAGGTTACTATTAGATTGACCGAAAAATATCGTATCGGATAAGTTTTGGCCCCTGTTTGACAACGATAAAGAAAAATTATAGGTTCAAAAGCGCAGGCGAACTATTTACAATCGCTGAGCTTATTCTCTCCTGAGGATTGTATTGATATATTTCTTTTTTCTGATATAATTGGAGCCAGACAGCTAACCACCTAATATCAATCGTATAACCTCTACTCGTTGACCAACCCTTACAAAACACTTTTTACACTGTTTTCACTTATTCCATTGGAGGTCAAAAATGATGATCAATTCGAGTTTACGTCTCACTACAATTACCATCTTCTGCTGTATCCTGTTTACTATTGCTTGTGGAAGTGATAACGACAAGCCGTCCACGGCTATCACTAAACCTCAGTCGCAAGTTACTGAGGAGGTAATTAAAATAGAAATAGACTTTAGCGCCGAAGAAGAAAAAATCAGCCAAATGCTTGCAGCACACGCTGCTGCTCATGCTGCGGATGACATAGACGAAGCTATGAAATATTGGCTGAAGCTAGAAAAGGCCGAGGTCTTTATAGGAAAACATGGTTGGGGAGCCTTGATGCTTACAGAGAAATGGAGTGGAATTAAAAAGGATTTTGTATTATCAAAGAAGAAACATGGTCATAACCCAGTTCCAAGTTTAGCCGAGCAGATTGGGATCGACTCCAGAGCCAAAAACGCAACAGTTCGGGGAAAAACGGTGCGAAGTTGGGGAGGATCTGCAAACTATCTGGTGGCATTGCGCAAAGATAAAAATGGAGAGTGGAAAATTAGAGCGGCCGATTTCTATAGTAACGAACACCACAAACTAATAAAGGAAATCAAAACACCCGTCCAGTAAGCAATTTATGATTAAGGTTTCCTTAGGAATACCTGATACATTCCAAAAGTGACCCGGCTTAAGGTCTTGATTTGAACCCGTCCGAGCAATCTTGAGTTTGGAAGAGGGTTTTTCCCATCCTTAAATCACGACTAAATTACGGTCTCAACTGATCCGGTACTGATGGAAAGTTCCTTGAGTCCAGAAACCCGGTTAGTGAAGGGGTTTGTAACATCAACCAATAGGGAGTTGGGTTCTTCCCTAGCCAGAGCCATGATGTCTCAAACACGTGGACTGCATCCAGCGGATTTTTGTCTCCATTCCGTTCATTCTTATCTTGGCAATATCTCCCACGACGCCCAAATCCAGCTCTAGTTTCAGGTCATCGGAGATGTAATTTGAAGAAAGGTCGAAGCTGATCCGGTATCGACGGACTCCACGGAAATGCTAGGTTCGGTCGTCGTTTGTCTAGGGGGCTAATCCATGTAGTTTTGGCCAATCCTATGTTCCTCCTTTGGCAAACACTGATAACAATGCCAAGACTCACTTCTAGAGCGATAAATGCGGTCT
>JASMLX010000151.1 GCA_030748495.1 Candidatus Poribacteria bacterium
TTAGATCCAACTAAAACTAGACCTAATTCCTTTAGATACGCAAGTTTAAATTGTCTTTAGTTTTGAAATAGCTTCTAATAACATAACCTGATAACGGAAGTCAAACATGACCCCGAAAACAGACGTTTTTGGTAATCACGGTGTCCGGGATAAAACTATGTGTAGCATCTTTTTTGGGACTTACACTTTAGAAAGAAAAGAACATATTTTCAGGTCTGGTAACAAGTGTCTCCCACCGGGGATCTCATCTTGATTTCGGCTAATCCTGGAGGCCTACTTACTCCTTTCTTTCGATCTGCTGAATGGCTTTTTTTGCACCTTGACGAATTCGGTGTATCGGAGATTCGAGATTTTTACGCAGTGCGGGTAGAGCTTGAATCGCTGCTTCTCCTTGTCTCCCCAGACAAACAGCAGCCAGATAAGCATTCATAGGAAAAGGATCTTTTAGGCCTCTAATGAGACCCCCAACGGCCTTTATTCCCATCGCTTCTAGGGCCAGCAAAGCGTGTGCCCGAATGAAGGGATCTGTATTTTGTAGTAGATCGCAGACCTTAGGCATCGCTAATATAGCTTGTACTCCCATGGATCGAATGGCCCGAATTTCGGGTATACGTACTTCGGGCAAATTAAGCATTAATAGCAATGCTTCCAGTGCTTCCTCCGTTCCAGAATCCCGTAGAGCCAAGGCACAGGCAGCAGACCTCTTTGATTCAATGTTCCCGTTTTCAATTGCCTGAACACAGATGGCAATACTCACATTTTCATAGTCTACACCTTCCAGTCCACTAACGGGAAAGGATCTTGAACCCGACATCTGTACTGTACTACCTTCTTTACCGACGTCCTCCAATTGAGAGATGTATCGTAGGGCCTTCTGTCTGATCTTCTGATAATCATGGGGTGATAGGTCTGGGCTGGGATTGAGCCAATCTAAATCCCAAACTGTAACGTGGTTAAACAGTTTACCCTCAATTGCAGACTGAACAACTTGCTTTCTCAGTTCTGTTAACCAGGTTTTCGCTTCGGTTACGACCGGATGGTCTAAAGACGCAATTGCTATTCTCGACTCCAGTAATTGCAAATAACGATAATCGTCGATCCCCTCTCGTCGGCCTTCATAACCAATGCCGGGAATTGGGCCATTTTGACCGGGTATAACTAAGCCTAAAATTTGCTCCTTGGACGGTCGATGCTGGTCAGACAACCAAATGGGATGGGGTTGACCAACCTCGCCATGTTGATAACAATAAACTAGATTTCCACTTAGTCCTAACCCCCAAGTATACAGCCCAGCAAAGTAGCGATGCGCTAATGGATTGGTGATACGGAGATCATGGAGATAGGTCCAAACCTCCGCCCCGTGCCTTTTAGCTTCAGCAATCATCTCTGGAGTTATTCTACCACCATATACAATCCAAACATCATGCAGGTGTCCCCAAGCTAGAACCGCTAATCCATCCATTGCGGCAACACTGCGGCAATTGCCCAGTTTTTTAAACTGTTTAATATGATCTACCTCTTTCTTGGAAAAAGTTTCGTCGAACCAAATTGGGGGTTCATCTCTCTGATACAACAATATTTCTGGATATTTCTTGTCAATAACAGTGCGGCGTAAAGTAGTAGCAACAAAAGACTTCTTGTCACTGAAGCCCTCAGATACCGTCCAAATCGGAATATCTAAATTATTGATCAATCCCGATTTTTTATGAATCTCAAGTTGGTCTTCGATGAATCTAACAGGATCTATCAAACCATCGTCTGTCAAATCAGATTTATCCATCAGCGTTAACCAGGGATGATACCACGATGGTGGTTTGGCACGTCCAGATTGCTGGTAGCTATCAGTGCCAAATCCAGGAAAGAATGAAGTGATCTGTACCGTATTATGACCGTGTTTAGCCATGTCAAAGGCGTACATTTCCTGATATTTTCTGCTGCGATAAGGGACCTCAAGTTCCATTGGCACATCACATCCAGCAATACGGTCGATTCTGTAATAGCATCCAAAGGCTACATCTGGGCAAGGTAAAGTGAGAGAATGGATTGTTAAATGTAAAGAAAATGTCCTCGGTTCTTCGCCTTCAGCCGAGATGGTTGCCGGTATTTCATACTGTCCCGGTTGTGCAGTAGTATCCGGATGGAGTGTAACCCAGAAAGCAGCGGAACAACCTGGTTCGATTTTATCTATTCTACTTCCAGGTATCAGATACACCGGCATGGCGGGCCGTCTACCTTCATAGACCTGACCTTGATCAAGTTGTCTTGAACGGGCCATTTCCAGATAATATAGATACCCTATTTCGTGCTGTATGTCACTGCGAATTGTCAGGCTAACGTTTCTCAGAGGACGTTTACATCGTGACGGGACATAAATGCCGACCTGGACAGGTTCATACTCACTCCGAGCCGCACCCGCAGTAAATGAGCCTGCTATTTCAGCCTGATTGGGCACATAATCAGAAAAACAGGGTTGCATATAATTACGCGCATAGATAATAAAAGGCTCATCCTGCTGCAGGTTCAGTTTAGCTTCCTGATTGATTTCCGGTGCAATAAACTCCGAACCGGTGAATACAAAATACGTGACCACGTGAAAAAAGAGCTTAGGTATAGGCATTTACAAACGTTTTTAACTATTATGGGTTGGAAGTACTATAACGACTCTTAATATATCACAAAAAGTTGTTGGGCTAAACTAGGGCTAGTTAACACGATCTAAGCGAATCGACAATCAGCACCAAGAACCAGACAGCAGAAAACATCCGATCCAACTGGTTACAGCGAGAGACGATCCGGCAAAATCCCTTCCGCTGGCTGAACAATCCTTCCACTTCATTGCTCTTTTGGTCGTGCTCTTGGTCAGACTCCCAAGGATGCAGGCAATTCGATTTGGCAGGAACAACAGCAGAGAAGATCAAGTCTAAAGCCAGCGGTCGAGTCGCATCTCCTTCATCTGCTGGATCCATAATCATTGGGCCGCCAGTAAAAGGGCAATCAATGCCTTTCAACCAGCCTTCTCCTTCAGCCGCATCATGACCGGTTGCCAGGGGAGAGTCGTAAAGCTCTTGCCCTACCATCATCTTGGGCCAGCAGATGGATTTTTGTGGCCCAGCCTGCTCCTGACTTTCCAGTCGACGGCTGGCCGTTTTTTTAATGCTCCTGTTCCATCAGGATGTACTTTAACGGATCTGCTATCTAATCAATAGGCTTCTATCCTGACGGGAATGATTTTCTTTGCTGGCCAGGCTTCAAATCGGCCATTTAAGACCCCTGTTTTGGCCCCTCTGTTCATCCGCCTGTAAGATTGGATGCCAATTTCCAAACCTAGAGGGAAGACCTCTCCATTGACAGCCCTGCTCGGCAACAGACCAAATCCGATTCAGAAGCTTCCGATTGGATAGTTTGACCTATCCTCTTTGGACCGGTAAAGACGGCTTTATTTCTTCAGATTGTTCCTGTGTTAGTTCCATCATAGCCCATGATACAGGATTTCTCTTCTTAGTGTTAACAGACCCTAATATAATCAGGTCTAATATTCGTGGAATCAAATAGACTTGGCCGAAAGGCCTAATCGCGTGCGAACCTTTGTTGCTACATCTGATATCATACCAACTGGGAGATTACAGCGGTCAGCCACGACTCTATACATAAGCCTTTCGACGTAATCAGAAATGACAGGGGATTTGAAACTAGATTTTTATTGAGTCTGATACAAATTACGGATCTATGAGCTACTAATAATCCATTGAAATCCAGTAATAGATTCTACCCTCTGAGGCTCATTTTCCAATTTCATCCGTGCCTAGGCTAAATCCATTTCTAACGGCTCCATACTATCGAAACTATCGAAGCTTAGATTGCGACAGGATTTCTCTCCAATTTCCTGCCAGATGTTTTCAACTGGATTCAACTCAGGACTATGGCAGGAAGTCAAGCCGGCATCATATTGGGTGGAATTTTCAACGCGCTTTCACTCTCAGCAGGCGCACAATCGGAGATGAGCAGGATAAATTTATCTGGATACTTATCGCTCAGTTGGATCAAAAACAGATTCATACCATCGGCACTCATAGAGGGAAGAATCAGAAAATCACCGGCCCCATCAATGGGACTGACGGCTCCATCAGCATAAGTATACTCTCGGATGATTTGCGGGTTTACTCTGGGTCTAATTCCCAAGGCGGCCCAACACCGGTTGGCATCGGTGATTCGGCCAAAGCCGGCTTCATCTTCCAGCATAACCTGTCAAGGGAGACCCCTTTTCTGCTGTTAAGGCCTGGTTTATCAGAGCGGGGAAGTTTTTTGAATGCCTGTTGCGCTTCTTCCTCTACATTGGGCTATTTTGGAGGTGAAGTGACTTTCGGCCAATTATGCCGGTCAAGCATTTCAGACACCGTTGATTTGCTAGAAGTCCGAGCCAGTCTTTGTTGGTCGGCGGGATGGATCGTACCGATTTCAAGAATCGGACCGGCTTTGGCTTTCTCCAGAGATGGGGGCAGAAATTCTTTCTCTGGTTCCAGGGACAGATTTTCTCACTACCGTCCACCTCTCTTCTGGTTTGAGATCTTGAGATTGGATGGTTTTTACCCTTGTCTGGTGATAGCCGGTCAGATTGGCGACAGTCGGGATAGCCGTACTTGGCTCGAAGACACACCACCTGCATCCGTTGATAGGCTTTGAGATCGTCGGTCTCTTTTAACAGTGGTGCTAAGCCTTGGGCGCTCCCTTTTGGCCTCGGGGTTGGAGGGCGCATCGTGATCTCATCAGATCAGATTGATTTTCGGCTCAAACCCTTTGGTGTTGACTGACCAATATTAGGCAATATCAGTCGGACGTAGATCCCAAATTGGTATAAGTATCAGACCAGGCTGGGGTAGTGGCGAAGCAAGTGCTAATTCTAAACCGTGGTGAACCAAGCAGATAGTCAGATGATGTTATTGTCACGGCATGGAAGCGGCCGAACCTCGGCTTATGTCGAAGCAAACAAGATTGCCACTTTCCAGTACAAGACCCACGTGGCTTGACTCGGTCGCCGATAAATTTTGCGTCCGAATTCGCACATTAGATCGCTGGCCGAACCAGTGGTCGCCGACTTATACTGTTGGTGAGGCATACGACAATCACGGTGGGCCGGCGCTGACCGTGGACAGCTGGGGTTTTCTGCACCTCACCTACTATCCACACCATCACCCGTTTCGTTATCGAAAATCGAAGTGTCCGAACGGGGCCTCTGAATAGGAGGAAGAAACCCAGTTTGGTGAGGAACTCACCTACCCGACCCTAGTCTGTGGGCCGGACAATACACTGTACCTGACAGCACGTTGGAACCAAAAGAAACACCCATAGTCAGTCGAGCAGTGGATCAAACGTGTTGGAGAGAACTGACAAAGGCCACTAAGAATCCCCCGCTCGTCAGCAGGCGGCTACAGTCACTTTCAAGCGGTATTGGCATGGGGCCCTGACCACCGGTCGCTGCATATTTCTTTCAGGTTGCATGCGGATCGAGGAGCAAGCGAGACCGTTGCGTACGTGCGCGGCGATGGATGTCATTGCTACCGGAGGTCTGTCCGAAGGATCGCTAAGTCACAAGTGCGGCAGCATTGCTGTCGATCCTCGCGGTGTTCCGTACATCTTATATTCGGCCGGAAACGAATCGACATCTGAGATGCTCATCGCCGCGCCCAACGACCGCATGGGTTGGAAACAAACATCTCTGGCTCGTCAGTGGCCTGGTTGGCAAATTGGACCTGCTGCTAACATGGCTTTCGATAAACAGGAAACGATGTTCGCCATCGCCATCTTGAGTCGTGAGAACAAGAGCGGTATCGTTTTACTCGTGTCGTACGATGACGGCGACAGTTTCTCGATGAGACATCTCAGTAGCCATCTTCCGTGCGATTGCAAGTGGTGGCCAAACCTGGAACGGCCCACAGATCACAACGTTACCACCGAGCGTCCCGGTGTTCTTTTCACTGCCGGTAGCCACAGAGAAGGAAATGATGACATCCTGTCGAACGATGTTTACTGGATAGGTTGGTAGCTGAAGTGGCCAGATACTGCGTTGTTTGATGGAACACTACGAATACTGGAAGTTCCGCAGTAGCATTTATCTGTCTTGGCAACAGTGCCGTCCGTAATTTCCCATTTCGGATGACGTCTAGTGAATTCCAAAGAACGCCCTTTAGAGCCCCTGTAATTACTGAGTTAATTGTTGCTGAAACTCATTTTAGTAACGAAAGAGACGCTGACTGGAGGTTGGATGCGAACTTAGGGGTTTTCTCCCTAACACCTGGTCTGTGAATACTCAATTCAACTCAACTCGTCCTTTATCGTGCCCGATGTACCTATCGGCGATTGCTCGCCATTGAACCAATAGGGGTAGGTTCCCGTACCTTCTGACCATTATCATGTGGTCCGGTGGCGGTTGACATGTTAGATGGTTTATAATGTCGTCTTATGAGTTCTGAATCTGACACTGCTACATTGAATCAGCCACAATGGCCGAGGATAAAACGTATTTTACCTCATGCCTGGTTGGGCTTCATCGTTTTATCAACGTTAATAATTTGCTTATGTACACTCAATCATGCACATAGTTGGGGCGGTGATTTTTCAGCCTATATTATGCAGGCCCGGAGTATTTGCCAATTTTCTACAGATGAATTCATTGAAAAAAATCGTGTTACAGTTGAGCAATCATCAACGCGGGTAGGCCCGGTCGCTTATCCGTGGGGATTCCCGGTGATGCTAGCCCCTGTTTATGCTGCTTGCGGGTTAAATTTACTTGCTTTAAAAATGGTAGGAGTTGTGTTTTATCTGGGTCTATTGGTGGTTATGTGGTATGGGTTCGAGCGCTTCCATACACCTCTTTGGCGATCAGTTTACGTATTGTTGTTTGCAGTAAATCCAACATTAATTGGGTTTACAAATCATGTGCTATCCGACATTCCATTTTTATGCTTTTCGACCTTAACCATATGCCTCATGGGTCGAATTATTGTAGAACAGCGTGTGTTGTGGACACCGATAAAAGATAGAATATTATTGGGCATTGTTATTGCCTGTGCTTTCTTTGTCCGGACTAATGGCCTATTGTTGTTTGGCGCACTGTGCTGGTCCCAATTGGTTGTCATATGTTCGTTCATCTGGAGTAGGCACAAGCGGGGGAAGTCCTGGAGAGAAACTGCTGCTGGTTTATGCGAAGAAGATTCAGAGAATCCGTATAAAAGGATTTTACCCTTTGTACCATATATAAGCTTAGGCTGCTTTATTTTATTCTGGAAATTAATCTTGCCGGAAGGAGGTACTTCACACCTTGAACATTTAGAACGTGTTAACGCTGAAAGCATCAAGGAAAATAGTATTTATTATAGAGACTTATTAGCCAATTTTTTTAGTGGCTTACCCGACTATAAGGGTCATAAAGGGCAGTGGATCGCTTACATAGTTACGTTGCCTTTTGTTGTTATTGGACTAATACGCCATATACGCGTTGGCCACCATATGTTAATTTATATTTTATTAACGTATACGCTTTTTATATTGTGGCCACATAAACAAGGGTTGCGGTTTTTATTTCCTGTGCTGCCATTTTATATACTATTTTTTGTATCTGGCCTCTCTTTATTCGCACATGGCAGTGGGGTATGGATCAAAATTCCAACCACGTTCGTATGTGTATTGCCAATTTTATCTGCGCTATTTCATTTTGGGTCCAGTTCTATTCAAGAGGCTGAGATGAAATTGCAGACTAGGAGTACGGTAAAAGACGGACCTTTTGCAGATTACTCATTGGAAATGTTTGATTTTATTCAGGAACAGACGACCACAGAAAACACGATAGTGTTTTTTAAGCCACGGGTTATGCGTCTGATGACGAATCGTAATACATTGCGCATTAATAATGCTAATAACCTGTTCGTTGCTGACTATGTATGCTTTTTTAATGATCTTCATCCATTTCATATTGACCACATGCAGGTACTCGAACAACAGCAACGGGCCGAAATTAAATTTTCAAATAAGCATTATGTTGTCTATAAACTGCATCATACCGTTTCTGAAGTAGCCCCCAAAAACTAAACAGAAGGCTAAGGTATGTTTTAACCTCTAAAAATGGATTAAAAGAGTCGAAAAATCACTCGAGAATTCAAAGCAAAGATTGCCTTTGAGGCATTGAAAGAGCATCTTATAATCACCGTGGCGCCAAAATGCAATCTTTACCCCAACTAAATCAGGGCTTGGAATAATCCCCTCACTATTTAGGGCGAAGAAAGTTGCACCTTAACAGGGGGAATACGACCCACAGATGAGACTTGGACGAAAACTTAGCCTAATAAAAGGGGTTCTGGTTTTGGTAGAAGCATTTTTATTGTTTCTGGGAAGTATTTAGCGGTGGGAAATGGGAACAGTGTCAGGGCTGGTATGACAGTGGCGAAGACAATCAGCTATTACGCGGAGAGTGTTGACCTATCCCTGCTGATGGCCTTCGCGTGGCTGACTGCGATGGTACCCATCTGAATTCTAAGGGTAATGACAGCGGGTTCCGTTGTGTGCCGGTCTTCGACTGCCCCTGAACTGTGCGAAGAGTGGTCTTTACAAGCGATGGAATTGCCTCTTCATTACAGGTCAGTCGGCCACTAAAACTGCCTTCAGCCGTTATCGCAGGGCTTGCAGTCGCTGGCTCTGGTTTCTACCTTTACAACCCCCAAAATTCTTGTTATATTTTGTTAACCTCCAATTTGTGCAAGATTTACGGGAGGTTGACGGAAACAGTGAAATACTGTCACTGTCCAGGTTCGATCTTTTAGCGGCTTCTTGTTCATTCAGTCCAAATACAGGTGGAGATTAAATTCGTGAATTATTTTATAAAACTAAATACTGTTGCTTTAGCTTTTTTCATTTCTGGTCTGATCGCTTTCTGTTCAGCACAAGATGATCATACAGTCTTACTCTATAACTTTGAAACGGGGCAAGGGAAGGTCGTCAAAGATTTGTCAGGCAAGGGCAACGACGGTAGGTTTGATGGCAAGAAATTGAGTTGGGGGAAGGGCAAGTTTGGTGGTGGACTGGTCTTTGGTGGGAATGGACCTCGCGACCACATCGTGGTGCCGGATAGCGAGAGTTTATGGCTGAAAGACGGTTTGACCGTTGAGATGTGGGTTTATCTAAACTTCTGGTCTAGCGCAGGAGGAACCGGAGCAACCAAAGAGACGTCCTATAAAGTCGGCCCCCAGAGCGCCGGTAGAACTGTTCTCAGAATGACAACCGACAAAAAAGCATGGGGGGAGGCCTCCATTACCAGCAACACCGACATCACAACAAAATCATGGCACCATATAGCCGGTACCTACGACGCTAAGTCAGGGCAAGCCAAAGTCTATCTTGATGGTAAACTCGACGGAAAAGGAAAACTCGGTGGAACTATTACGGCTAATAATGATGTCCTTTGGTTAGGACGAGGTGCGGGACCATTTTTGGATGGCCGAATGGATGAGGTTCGAATTTCCAATGTTGCCCGTACAGAGGATGAGATCAGAGCCTTGATGGACATAGGAATCGACGGCATGCTGGCAGTAAGCCCCGAAAGTAAATTAACCTCAACTTGGGGCTATTTAAAAGTCAGACGCTAAGTGATGAACCTGTCAGATAGGAGATTTCTCAATTCGAACTAATAGTAAACTTTCGGTTTTAACCACAAATATTGCCAGATAGTCCATCGCTCCAACGGTTATGACCGCGCCGGATGCCACCTTCCGCTCCGCTTAATCGGCCACAAATACTACCTTTGGTCTAGCCATTGACGGTTTGGGCCTCTGTCATTCACCATTTTTTCGAGCCCCCCATATCGATTCGTAAAGAGTAATGCTGATGTCATTAGGATCTGCTGCTGTTCGATAAACTTTGGCTCTGAACTCGTCACATATTTGGTTTCTAACATCAGTCTTTTGAAACCTTGATGCCAGTAGCCAAGGCCTTGACGACCTTCATGGTTACAATGGTGTTAGTCTGACAATTGAGTTGAACTCAAATCGCTAATTTCGCTCATTTGAGATCCAAACCAGGCCACTGTGAAACTTAAGTGTTTTTTCTTTGGGGCAACTCAGTAGGTCAAATTAACCTATAACAGGCTAACGCTAAGCACTTGAAATACCCAGCATTTCAGCACGAGAGCTATTTTTCTGCTTCGGTACTAACCCCCATTAATTAGCTGTTTCGAACACTCGCTGGTAATTATTGGCATTTATGAGTGTTTTTATTGCAGACAAAAAGACCTCATGGTATCTTAAGGGGTGATTTGGATTGCAAAAGGATAATAAAATGAGTTCTTCTATCGTAAGAAGGAAGAAGCGGAATGGAATATCTCTCAAGAAGGTCAATATTTCAAAGGAAATTGCTACAATCAACCAATTAAAGAGCCAAGGGCTGATAAGTGAGGAGGAGTTCGAAAAGGCAAAGCAAAAAATTCTAAAAAAGGAGATGGTAAGCCATTGATGACTGAACTAGCATCTTCTTCTCCACCAATCAATTATTGGCATGCCGGCTAGCCGCTTTTGCTCTTCAGGGCTTGGCTATTGCTGAGATATGACGCTGGTGGCGGGGCTGGATGATTATCCGTGCTGATAGTGTAACTTATCAATTGTTTCCCTCCCAACTGGCAAAACTCGCGCTTGTTGGCTCAAAATTCGATATGAAAACCCGCAATAGGCGTGAGACCAAATTGGTAAATCTCTCTTTCTCGATTGTTCCCTTTATCCCACTCAATAGACCATATATTCTGACGGTTGTATAGATTAGCAATATCGAGATAAGTAACCAAATTCCATTGGTTAAAGTGGAATCGCCGATCCATCCGTACATCTAGGGTATGGTAGTTGGCAAAGCGGGCCGAATTGACCGACTCGTCGTAAACTGGCTTCCAAACACCTGAACTAATTTCTTGGCCTATGATCGGCGTATAAGGTCGTCCCGACAGATAGCGCCATTGCAGACTAAATTCAAACCGGTTCGAGATTTTGTACCCACCGTTGATACTGAAAACATGGGGGATATCAAAATCCCAGTCGAATTGGCCTAGCTCAGGTGTCTCGAACCGGGACACAGAATAGGTATAACTGATCCGTCCGTATAGTCTCTGCGACAGTTTCTTTCGCAAAAACAGGTCAATTCCGGTTACCTGACCGATGCCATTATTCGACAATACCCCGATATCACTGGTCGCTGGAATGGGATAGTCAGCGTAATCTTTTCGGTAGGCCTCGACCGTGATTTTCAGATCTTCCGCCAGCAGGTGTTCCAACCCCACTACATAGTGCTTCGACTGTAAATTTCGCAAACTCCGATTTCGTTCATCCCATAGCATCATCATGTAAGGTGGTGTTTGAGAATAGTTACCGAAAGTAGCAATCAGCCGCGTTTTTGGCGTTAATTGATAGCCCAAACCCAAACGGGGATTCACATGCTTTTGATTGTTCAGGGCAAATTGGTCGGCTCGAAGGCCGAGGTTAATATCCAGTGTTGGCAGAGGCCGAATAGTATAGTGTAGATAGGCCGCTGTTTTGTAGGTCGCCTCTTCTCGGTTTATATCAAGGCGGCCAAACTGCATCACCTTTCCCGTTTCATTGTTATAGAGGTCAATGCCTCTGGAGGTGAATTGGTAGTCGAGGCTAATCCATTTGATAGACGTTCCAATCTGAAATTGATGTTGCGGGGTCAGGTCGTAGTTAACGTCTCCCTTGATTTGGACGAAACTCTCCCAGGCGTCGCTGGTAAACGCGCCACTCCCAGTTGCATCACCGCCATCGAACAGATATTGATAAGCTGAATGGGACAAAACTACAGTCGAATACCCCTTTTGACTAAATAGACTTCGCCATTTCAAACCAAGCGTATATTGGTGATTGTTGTAGTCGAGAGAACTGAATCCCCGACTCAAATTATCGTCAGCACTTACGATTTCCATTTTATCGATGCCGCCGACCCCCATGATAGTCAAAAAATTGGTGTTGCTTAAATCGTAAACCACTTTAGTTTGAAAGTCACTGTAGTTAGGGACAGTCATGATGCCAATTGAGTTGGGGAGCAATTTGACTATCAAATCTAAATAGCTCCGACGAGCAGAGGCCATCCAACTGCCTCGTCGGTTGAACAGTGGTCCCTCCAGCGTGGTGCCAAACCCAGCAAAACCGGCATAAACGTCAGCCTGAAACTGATCCCGGTTCCCCTCCCTTAGTTGGATATCCATTACCGATGACAGTCCATCCCCGTATTTGGCAGGAAATCCGCCTGTATAAAAATTGCATTCGCTGACAAAATCGAGGTTTACCATACTAATTGCACCACTGGAAGTGCCTTGGTCACCGAAATGGTTGCTATTTGGAATCTCTATGTCATCCAGCAAGGTCAGATTCTCACGGGGATGTCCACCTCGAACGACCAAGGCGTTAATATTGTCCGAGGCGGATACGACACCTGGAATTGCCCGCATTGCTCGATGTATATCTTCATATACGCCTGCTGACCGACGCACCTCGTCAAAACTAAAATTGTGGGAACTGGTTGAAACATCCGGCCTATCCAAAAATAACTTGGTCCTCGCTGTAATCCCTTCCAGTTGAAAAATAAGAGGTGTCAACTCGATGGTTAATGGTCGCCTCCGACCCCTGGTGGCAATGATGTCGGTTTTGACAACTGTTTCATAGCCCGGATGAGAAACCTGAAGCGAATAGTTGCCAACCGGCAACGGTAATGAGAACTCGCCATGTTGGTTGCTAACAGTATTTTGTCTGGGTTGACCGGCGACCGAAACTGTGGCTTCTGCTACAGTCTGCTGAGTAGTTTGGTCTCGAATAACGCCAGTTAAAACCGATTGCGATTTATCTTGTGCTAGCCCTTTGAAGGGTAGCATAAGTGACAATATAGTTAGGGCTAATGGAGCTAAGTATCTCATTACGAGAGAAGATAAATTTGCTGAACAAGCTGGGAACATCTGACTTTTCTTAATGGCGTAGGATTTCGTAATCCTGATGTTTCACCGAAACTTTTTCAACTTTCATGAACTGTGACTGACTGAAGGCTTCTGCAATTTCCAGGTTCACTTCGGGGTTAACACTGCCACTGTGTGCGTGAAGCAGGTAGCGAACCATCAATGGCTTAGCAGATGTCACCGTTAACGCATTCTGCATACATACCGATGCGCCCATCCACCCGTCAGATCGAACGTGCCAGTGTGCCGGATAGCCGGGATTCGACGGATGATCGAAGTAGGTGATGCCTTCGACCGTCTGCTGGCGGTTGCTACCATTGCCGAAAGTAACCGGACCACTATAATCCATCCACTCCGCTGGCTGACCGAAAACCTTCTCTTCATGGATTTGGCTTCGGCTGTTGGTCAAGAGACCACCCCCAAAGTGTTCGGAGATACTTTTGGCCAAGCGGACGGCTAAGAAACCAAAATTAGTCTGACCAAAAGTGACATCTTCAGTGGAGGGAATAAAACGGGACTGTAGTTCCAACTGCGTCTCACCTTCTTGACCGGGACGCAATTCAACTATCAGTTCCTGCTCCATCAGTTCTACTCCCTGCGGATCGAACCACCCTAGCAAAACCGCCATGGAAGCGGCCGTTTTGCTATCGCGGTATCGCAACCATTGCTTCTGTCTGACACGTGTGGTGCCACCGAGACTCCAGAAGTCATTACCATCGATATTGGTGTGAGCGAACCATATCGATCGGTGATGATCGTGGCTAGCAGTCCCGGGATGGCCCATCCGTGTCAAAGGGGTACCGGAAGGCCCCACAAGGGGATAGAAAAAGGGACCCGGATGTTCCGGGTCGTAATGCCAGCACAAGCGTTCAATGCCATCCACCTGAAAAGAGACCTGATGGTTAGGTAACGGAATTACCTCACAACGGGGAATTTGTCGTTGCATACCTTTCACCAAATAAAAGACGAGATACTGCAGATAGTATACGGCAACGCATAACTACTGGTCAACGGAACAACAGTGGTTGTGTTTGTAGGGAAAAGGGCCAGATATTCCCATCTTTGTAGGGGCGAAGCAAATATCAGTTGACTGTCTATTGTAGAAAACTAGATTTTGGCTTTCCTTTTCTATTTGAGTGGACGTTGTCTGTTTGGCCCTAATTAACTACGTAACCACCTTTACGGGGCAAATCATGACATGCTGTTTCTCAACCATCGATCCATGCCAAAACTTCATTTTCCACCTACCAAGTTCTCCACCTCATTTGCTTTGCCCCTACAGGCGTCATACATAAATAATCGTAGGGGTGCAGATATTCACCCCATACAATCTGGTGCTAGCTCAGTCCACGACAACGATCCGTCGTGCCCATCGGGGTCGTCCCGTTCAAAACACATCAACAATTCTCTATAGCCCTCGCACTTGACGTTGATTTCCTTACCTCGCCAGAGCAAGTAGAAGTCACCGAAGCCGTGGAAGATTCGGACTTTGCTCGATTCTTTCAGCGGTTGTTTATAGCTGATGTAGTTCTGGCATTGCCTCTACCCAAGCATAGATCTTCGCTGGAATATATAACTACATGGTATCCAACAGCTAGTTGAGTGGTTGATTATCGATAATGGTCGCACCAAATTATGGTTGTCGCCCCTACGTAACAACGAAAATATTGGTGTGGGAACTGGAGTAAGCGTCAAGAATAGCGTACCTGGATAGAAATCAAGCATGAGGCAGTTTTGGGCGGTAGCTAGTAATTGTCTTTGCGGGCCAATGTTAAAATATAATGATAGTTTAGAGCGGGTCAAATCAGTAGCCTGGGAAAGTCGGCTCTGTAGGAAGTAATCAATGACCCAAGTACAAATCACGGTCCAGTTACCAGATCAAGTGGAATCGATCGAGCAGTTAGAAGCGGTGATTGATGCCAAGGGGCAACAGATCAAGCCACAACTCTTTGAGCCTCAACTAGCATCTCTGATTCAGCCGCAGAAATCAGTAGCCGAGGCGGTTGCTGGTCCAAAGTGCAAAAAAAGAGCAATTTTCAAAGGTTATCAACACCGTCAACTAAAGACTAGATTCGGCCCTGTTTT
>JASMLX010000152.1 GCA_030748495.1 Candidatus Poribacteria bacterium
TGTCTTTCCGGACAGCAAAAAGCCCACTAAAAAGTCATGTCTATCCGCGACTTTTTGGTGGGCTTTTTTACTACCCTTTTGGGACGGGTATTTTGCAGGCCATGAGAGACGCCACCTCCTTCAAGGTGTGGATGGGACGGGGTTCAGATACGAGTTCTTGGGCCTACTCGTTAAGCCCAGCAGGAGGCCCAAGACAACCGCCCCCCCGCAAAGGGCCAAGGAGCCTATTGTTTCCTGCTCGCGTCGTTTATTTTGTACGCGCAGCATTTCACGCTCGTCTTTAGTAGCCTCGTCCTGATCAGCGATCCAAGCCCGCAGACCTAAATCTGATTCAGATGGTCTAACATCTCTAGAACGAATAATGATCTTATTCTGATAGGCCAGCTGAACCCACCAGCGAAAATCCGTTTGCAGATAATTTTTGGCTTCTGCACGATGCAGGTCATATTGGTACCAGTCCACGAACAATTCCTCTTCAAATTGAAAAGGGTCGTCTGGTAGTGAATAAGCAAGTGTGCTACTGAAACACTCAAAACCACCTTCAGGTGTCTTGAAAATGGATTCCAACATGATGCCGTCCAGATTGACGGCGGTTTCCAGATCTTCGATTTGGCGATAGCAGCCGGCAACTTTGGTCAATCGGCAGTTACCGCAGCCTCAGCTATAGCAACCAGAATGGAGTTGGGCCATCTAACAGCCGGTAGTTACCGCCAGACAGAGAAAGCAATTTATTGGGATCGGAAGGCAGAAACCGGGGAGCAGGTGGGCTCCGGCACTTACTTCTATCAACTTTGGGTTGGTGACTACACAGAGACTAGAAAGATAGTGATATTAAAGTAACGCCAACCAACATCGTAACTACAACCAGCCCTGTTGTGTCAAAGCAAGAGGGGCTTTTTGTTTTCAGACCAAGGAAAACCCCACCAACTGAGATAACTAATGGGGTAAGGTGTTGGAGAAAGTTTAATACTTAAACGGTATGCTGATTTGGTACTAGAATCAAGCTCTCCGCTTTAGCCGGTTGTGGTCCCTTCACTCTGCTTACCCAAACCAAAAATCTTCTGCCACCAAGATTGTCGACTATTCTGCAATAAGAGCTGTTGATTTTGGCTCATAGACATGATGATGGTTTGTGAGCGAACCTGTTCTTCCTGTAGATGCTTAACTTGTTCTTTGAGATAACTAACCTGCTCTTTGAGCTGCTCAATCATTTCTGGTTGTAACACTATTGTTTCATCTGGCGTTCCATTTGTTCCATGGTTTGTGTCGCCTGTGTCGTTGTTTGTTTCGCCAGGGGTGCCAATTGTGTCGTTGGCTAATACATGGTTGACATTTTCTATGTCACCATCTGTCCCACTTGTTACAACCTTTATTCCAACTAGCCTGTTGCCCTTTTCTTTTTTGGATCCTAGTTCTCCTGAATCCATCTTGCGGTATAAGGTCGTACGAGAGACTTGTAGAACCTCTATAGCTTCAGAGATGCTGTACCACTTCACCTGTTCCATCAGTGCCACCATTTGTTTAGTTTGTACCAAAAGGTTGGTACATCTGAATCAAACGGTACAAATTGAATCCCCGTTTCCTATAATTAGGGTAATTAGAGCGACTTCAGTAAATTGCTGTCATAGAAGTTGGGAGTTCGCTACTTTTCACATACACCTGTAATATTTTGACTGGGTTTAGTTTGTTAACTTCAACTGTCCCCAAGTCGTCGTCAATTTTCCGACTGGATCAACCGACGTTCCCAATTCATCAAAAATCGTTCCGTCCATTGCCCGTTTTACTTCTTGGGCTTTTAACGTCTTGTGCAAGAGACTAAGCTCATCCAATACCCCATCCCAATAACGCTCTTGGTTATTAGCATCCATTACCTCCGTTGATCCATCCCACCTGTAAGCAGAAATAGCCTGCAGTTCACGAATAAATATCTCGTTGCCACAGATTGCTAAATGCCCCCATGTCGGTTGTTCACTGATCCGAACCTGGTCTATCTGCTCAAATTGATCAGGGTTCGCTCGAAACAGAAGTAAAATCCCCCGCTCATCCAAGGCTAAAATTTTTCTGTCTTTGGTCACTAGACTCATATACTGTCCGAATCTCTGACGGCTCGTCCATTGTTTGTCGCCAGTTTCAAGGTTAAAACATGCGAGTCTCTGGTTTCGCAAATGCAGATAGACATGGTCATCCACAATCACAGGCGAAGACATATAGCCTTGGGCTGGATCATCCCAGGTTTTTTCAACACGCCACTTCCCTGCTTCACTGACGACTTTAAAAGCGAAACTACCTCCCCGATAAGTACTGGTGAAAATCCTATTCTGATCCACCGTCGGGGTCAAAATATTCATACCTCGAAATGCTGGAATTTCTACGGACCAATGCACTTGACCGTCAGTTGAATCAACTCCAGCCAGCCTTGTACGCGTTTGAACAATGACTTGATTTTGGTCTTCCCAGCCGACCATATAAGGTGAAGAAAAAGCACTACCGTACATGCCACCTCCATCTATCAATGTCCGCCACTGAATTTCTCCTGTCACCTTATCCAGTTTAGCAAACGAGGCACCAGCCTGTACATAGAGATCTTGCCCATTAACCAAAGGGGAACAGACGAATCCAAACCGAGGAAGAGGGGTACCGAGTTCCCCCATAAAATCTTTTACCCAAAGTTTCTGCCCGGACTTCACATCCAAGCACACCAGGACATCACGCATACCAGCCACATAAAGACGCTCGCCGTCGTAGGCAGGTGTCGATCTAATCCATGATCCGTTTCTAGCGGCAAAAAAGGGAACTTTCATTGATCCGATCCAATGGGTTTTCCAGACAGTCTTACCACTCTTTCGATCCAAGGCATGCACGATTTCTTTCTTTTTGTTTGTGGTTTCGGTCGCGAAAACCAATTCTTCAGAGACTATAGGCCCACTGTAGGATGGGCCTAATTCCACCCGCCATAGCTTTTGCAAATTGCTCTCACCGGTGTCGAAACTGGTCAGTCTTTCTGGCCAATCAACGCCACTCACTTGGCCATTTCTTGTATTCCCTCGCCAGCCACGCCATTCCTTCGCAGTTGAATTATGTAGAATAATCGATATTAAAAGACAAAGAACGGATGAGCGTAGACCTATTTTAATCATTCAGTATTTTTTTTAAGGCCCATGTCTTGCATGAATTCAGGGGTGAAATGGTATCTATATACTATTTTGTAACGCAAACCTGACACCATTCCCAAACATTTCCATGATGTCGTACTGACGATATCCATACTGTGACCAACAAAACCAACTACTACTCGAAGCTAATCAAGAAAAGGAAACAAATTGCCTTTGACTTTTCTATCGCCGGTCTTGAATCGTGTCAGCCTTTTGTTCAGCCTTTTGTTGCTTGATCTACTGACCTAGGCTAACCGTCAGCAACTATAAAAGGACCCAACTAAGTTTCGCACTATACTTCCTCCAATCGGTTCCTGAAATTATAGTACACTTGACTTGGGGCTCCTGTTGCTTTTCAGCTTATCCGTCTTGGGCTCCCCCATTCCCCCATACATCGGCAATGGTAAAACCCAAACATTAACGGAGAACCGTTGACAAGCGGAACATCAGCAACTAGCTAAGATTAAGGGGCGCGCGTTCCTGAAATGGCTAAAGGCAGTTTTAGTAGCTAATTCTTAACTCATCGATCATCTCGGCCGATTTATCCCTCGTTTGGATTGCCAGCAACTGTTGATCGATAATAGGTACTATTGAGGATCATCATAGATACTTTCGGATCTTTGACTATATCTTCACCATTGTAAAATCGCTCTAATATCCGAAAAGCGTGCTGAATCAATTGCACCGCCAAGTCCTTAGCCACAGCATTTGGCTGTTGGTTGACCGGCAACTGGCACCATCTTATCACAATCTCCTCCGTCACATATTTATCTTCCAAGACACGGCCGGCTTGACGAATAAAACGCATAATTGCCGTCACGTGGGCTTGGCCGGTCAAAGTTTCTTCTGGTACCAGAATATCTTCAAATGCACCACGTCCTCGTGGTTGATCTTGGCCTACTCGACCGGGGAAAATCCACCAACTAGTACGCCGATTTTTATCATACATATTGTCCCAAGAAAAATCATCCACCTCTTGAAACAGTTTGTTAAACTCCGTCTGCCAATTAGCTTGGAGAGTTGGCTTCATCAACCGGATCTGTATCATGCCTTGCTATTGGCTGAATACCTGAGTTAAATTATGCGCCAATTTTGGCTGTGTGCCAGTGGTAATTAAGGCAGATCTGACACACATCGAAACCCGAGGAAGCTATACCTACCATCCGGAGTGATACCGTAACGACAAGCAACCCACAGGTCGCTTGTCGAGTGGCTCCACCCACCACCCCGCAAGACCCGGGATGAGCCGGTGTCAGGCTCTGGCAGAGTGGTGGCAGATGAGCTAGTGTAGGAACCATACAAGTCAGCACACCATTCCCAGACATTACCAGCAACATCGTACAGACCATAACCATTAGCGGAATAACTGCCTGTTACTGTCGTTTTTCCAACATTTCCATCATAGTTTGCTTTATTACCATCAACTTCATTCCCCCAGGGATAACGCTTGCCTTGTAAGCCTCCTCGGGCGGCCTTTTCCCATTCGGCTTCGGTTGGTAAACGCTTGTTTGCCCACTTACAATAAGCCATGGCATCGTGCCAATTAACATAGATCATCGGATGATCGTCTGTCGGTGAGTAGGTAAATACGCCATCCCAAGAACCGGTCCAGTTATAGTCACTATCAGCCAGAAAAGCCTTAAACTGGCCCACCGTGACCTCAGTTTTATCCATGTAGAAACCATCTAGCGTCACCGTATAAACTGGGAGGGCATCACTCATATTATCCAGAGCATCTCCCATTTTAAAGGATCCCGCCGGAACATAAGCCATCTGAGCCTCGTCCTTATTCCAGAGAAACTGGTTGGGCAAAGGATTGATGGTGATGGCCACGGTGGCGTTGATGCTATCAGCACTCCCATCACTGGCTTTGAAAGTGAAGCTGTCCGCACCATAATAACCGGGGTTAGGGACATAAACCAAGTTAGGCAACGTGCCATTCAGGGTCCCATTAGCCGTTTGAACCACGACAGCGACAGAGGTCTGAGCAGCAACGGTGATATTGCCTTTAGCATCATAAATAGAAAAAATTAGTGTACTGTCATCGTTGTCCACATCAGTGGCCATCAGCATAACTTGGGTGGGCAGGTCACCGACGCTGAGTGTCTGGTCACTGGTCACAGGCGGATCATTGACCGCATTGACTGTGATCGTAACAGTAGCCAGATTGCTATCTACCTTACCGTCGTTGGCTTTGAAGGTGAAAGTGTCAGTGCCACTGTAATCAGCCTCCGGAGTATAAGTTATGGCCGGTGATGTTCCGCTGAGCGATCCATGCGTGGGGGCTACTAGATCCTCATCCTCCGGTCGCTCCAAATAGGTCAAATAGGTCAGCGTATCCTTGTCCACGTCTTGGGCTGACAACGTAATCGCTTTACCACCGGCCATGTCTTCCTCCGTAGTAACCGATTGAATGTAGGCCGTGGGAGCCGCATTGGCATTGAGGGGGATGGCTGCCAAAACCTGGTCAGCAGGAATGGTGTTACCGTTGGCGTCATAAACCTTGTTCGCCTTGACGGTCAACGTGATGGTCTCCGTACCGTCGGCAGGCTGCAGACCCAATACCTCGATTCTGATCACACTGTTCCCAGCCACCAGCGCACTGCCATCCATTTTGAAAAGGCCGGTAATCGTTGGTGTCATGGCTAGATTACCACTAGCCACAATGGTAAAGCTGTTGCCCGGCGTCGCATCAACGGCCATACTGGCCCCTCTATCACCATAGACACCTTCGCTAAAGTCTAGTTCCAAATAGCCGTTATCAGCGGCTAAAGTCTGCGAGGTAATAGCTGGTGGCGAGAGGTCAAACCTACTCCACAGGACAGACTGTGTTTCGGTCAGGTCATCGCTAGAATCACCAGGTGTGCCATTACCATCTTGAGCCACCACTAATAACTGATAATCCGTGCCTTCGGTCAGATTCAAGCAGCCACTATTCAGTTGATTGGCCAAAGCACCAACCGTGCTAATTGCACTAAAGTCCCAAGCATTGGCATCAATCCCGCCCAGTGGCTGCACAAACAGGCGCACCGTCAAGGTGGCATTACTGGAATCAACTGTAGACCATGTGTAATCCGTAGCGTCGAGGCTAAGGCCCGAGAACCAGTTGAAGCCCATTTGCCCGGCTGACGGTAGTAAAGGCGCGGCTTCGCCGCTGATAAAGACCCCTCCTTCGGAGGGATCGGTAGTAAAATCCAATCCTGACACACACCGAAATCCGGCGTTATTGAGCCTATTAGGCGGATTGGTGCCGTAGCGGAAAGCTACCCGCAGGTAGTTAGTATTGATGTACCAAGAGCCGCCGCGTAACACCCGGGATGAGCCGGTGTCCGGCCCTAGCGGACTGTTAGCAGGTGATCTATCGTAGTAGTTTTGATCCCACCGGTCAGCACACCACTCCCAAACGTTACCCGCAACATCGTACAGGTCGTAACCGTTAGTCAGGTAACTGCCTGCTACTGTCGTTTTTCCAACATTTGCATTATAGTTTGCTTTAGTATCACTAATTTCGTCCCCCCAAGGATAACGCTTGCCTTGTAAGCCACCTCGGGCTGCTTTTTCCCATTCGGCTTCGGTGGGTAGCCTCTTACCGGCCCAGTCAGCATAAGCCACAGCATCGTCCCAATTAACATAGATCATTGGATGGTCACCTGTCGGTGAATATTGATTCACACTAGCCCAAGAACCTGTCCAGTTATAGTCGCTATTAGCCAGAAAAGCCTTGAACTGGCCCACCGTGACCTCAGTTTTATCCATGTAGAAGCCGTCTAGTGCCACCGTATGCACTGGCTGAGCAGAGGCCATCCAAGATTCCGTCTCGTTCAGAGCATCACCCATTTCGAAGGAACCAGCCGGAACATAAGCCATCTCGGCTCCATCTTTATTCCACACAATTTGGTTGGGCAGACTATAAGCTCCGCACTCTTGCTCTGCGGCGAGTTCACTCAGCAATATATCCAGCGTTTCAGTTGTTCGATTATCATTCAAACCCACCACCAACAGTTGATAGTCTGCACTTTCTGTCAGATTTAAGCCATCACTGCCTAATTGATCAGTTAAAGCATCAACCGTGCTGACGGCACTGAAATCCCAACCACTGGTATCAATACCGCCCAGTGGTTGTACAAACAAACGCACTATCAGGATGGCACTACTCGTGGCAACTGTAGACCATGTGTAATCCGTAGCGTCGAGGCTAAGGTCAGAAAACCAGTTGCTACCCATTTGTCCGTCTCGCGGTAGTAAAGGCGCAGCTTTACCGCTGGTAAAGATTCCTCCGGCGGAGGATCCAGTAGTAAAATTCAATCCTGACACACACCGAAACCCGAAGAGGTTTCGCCTAAAAGCCGGCGAGTAGTAGTCACGGTTAGATACCCGCAGGTCGTAAGGAGAGCTGTACCAACGGCCACCCCGCAACACCCGGGACGAGCCGGTGTCTGGCCCTAGCGGATTGTTAGCAGGTGAGCTAGTGTAGTAGTCAGTTTGCCACCAGTCAGCACACCACTCCCAAACATTACCAGCAACGTCATAGAGTCCATAACCATTGGCTGGGTAACTACCCGCTACTGTTGTTGTTCCAACATTGTTGCCATAATTGGCATTGGTATCATCAATCTGATTTCCCCAAGAATAACGCTTGCCTTGTAAGCCACCTCGGGCTGCTTTTTCCCATTCGGCTTCGGTGGGTAGCCTCTTACCGGCCCACTCACAATAAGCCATGGCATCGTACCAATTAACATAGATCATAGGATGATTATCTGTTGGTGAATATTGATTCACACTAGTCCAAGAACCTGTCCAGTTATAGTCACTATTAGCCAGAAAAGCCTTGAACTGCCTTACTGTCACCTCAGTTTTATCCATGTAGCAACCGTCCACCGTCACCGTATGTACCGGCAATTCTCTAGCTTGGCTCTCCCCAAAATGATCACCCATTTCAAAAGAACTAGCCGGAATATAAGACATCTCGGCTCCATCTTTATTCCACACAATCTGGTTGGGCAGGCTGCCGGCTAGACTGATAAGGGGCAAAATGGTAAGTGTCCAAGCAAACCAAATAAGATAAGAGATTGTGGATTCCATGTTACTCACCTGAAGTTGATCAACGGGTTAAAGACAGTAGTGTGATTACCCCTATCATAACATCAAGTCTGTCAGAAGAAAAGTGACAGTAAGTGGATATTTAGTAGCAACTGTGTGGCTGAGTCGACTTTCTGATTCAAGTAGCAATAGACGGTAGCCTTCGAAATCCCATAGCCTGCCATCAACTCCTTGATCAGTTCTCCCTCCTAGCGCCTAGCCTGCAGTTCGGCCACCTGCTGTTCTGTCAAGCGCTTCTGCTGACCGAAACGCCCCCCACGCTCCTTGGCCTTGGCGATCCCGTCTATCTGCCGTTCGGAACACAGTTCGGTCTCGAATTGGGAGATGGCCGACAACATATGGAACAGCAAACGACCTGTGGCATCACTGGCATCAATATTCTAATCAATGACCAGCAGATGCACCTGCTAGTCTTGGAGTTTGTCAGCCATTTGGCACAGATGAAAGGTGGAACGGGCCAGACGGGCCAGTTTGGCCACCACCAGATTAAAGGCCTGCCTGACATATTCCAGGCAGGCCTTTAATCTGGGACGTTGATCTGAAGTCCCACTCTTCTGTTCCTCAAATACCTTATGGCAGTGTTTCAGTTTGTCACGTTGGACTTCCAAGCTTTGATCCATCGAACTAACTGGTGTATAACCCACCAATGCCATGTATCCCTCTCAAGTATGTTTTATGTGGTCTTAGATGATTTGATAATCCTATGATAAAACATGACCTGAGGCACAGAAAGGCCCAGGTCTCAGTGTGTAGACAGACTGAGACCTGATATTACTGTCACTCTATATAACTACCTACGCAATCAAGAGGGTTTTGTGTTTCAGGCCCAGGAAACTCTTGCACTCTCCGAGACAGGGCATCGTCACCACTCTAATTATGTGACATGCTATGGCACATCTTACCCTTGCAATCTGAATGACTTGTGGTATGATGGATGAGTTATCCATTTTGAATGGAATAACTTTCTCCACCTCATTCCGCTCTTCCCCATAGAAAGTAGAATGAGGTTTTTTCTTAACCGTGTCTGCTTCATATTTTCCTGTGTATCAGAGAGCATTACATTAGAGACGAAGGGACAACGCTTATCATCCAGTTTTGATTTATCGGACTACAGAAATTGAGTATGATCACTAGAGGTAGTTTTTAATCCATTGTTCAAACAGTGAATCAAATGAAAAATATTGAGAGGATTTTATGACCGAAGAGCAAAAATACCTATTCGACCTACAGGGCTACATCGTGCTGAAAAATGTCGTGTCTTCATCTGTGGTGGAGAAATGTAATAAATCGTTGGATCATTTTGAAGATATTCCTCCTAAAGATTTTCCTCCACCGCTCTGTCTTGGCACACCAAAAACAGAAAAAGAACTCTATATTTCCAACATTTTAGAAAGTGATTCCTGTTTTAGCCCTCTAATTGATTTGCCCGATGTTTTGGATGTTGTCCAAACCGTTACGGGTGGACCTTACCGCCTGAATCACACTTACACTATCTATCGCTGGGGGGGTGGGTTCACCGGTTTACACATGCACGGTACGCCTATTATCCCAAAATGCCAATACCACTGCCGAAACGGCGAGATGATTTCGACCTTAACCAAGGCCGTTTTCCCTTTGTTAGATTGTGGAGTTGAAGACGGGTGTTTTGCCGTTATTCCGGGATCTCATAAGAGCAACTTTCCTAAACCGTGGGGAAACCACCCAGAGGAAAATCCAGCGTTAGTACCCATTCCAGCGGAGGCCGGAGATGCTATCATTTTCACCGAAGCCCTAACTCACGGGTCGACGGTTAACTATTCTTGCCAGCCACGTCGAACCCTCTACTACTGCTACAGTATTGGCTATATGCCAGACTGGGGGGGGCAGGGCTTAGTCTTTAGTGACCATGTTATGGAGGGTTTAACAGAGGCCCAACAGGAAGTTATCCGCCTCAAATAAAGCGTCCCCATTTGAAGCAGAAAAACTGACGCCCTATCAGGTCATCAAGCGTCTTACGAAAGCGTGGGTTGTCAGGTAGAAAAGTGATCGTCCCTTCGCCTTTGCTGACTCGCTTGCAACTGTACTCGCCTTCAACTTCGACAATAACCATGTCGTCTGATTGAATATTCGGCTCATCGATTTCTTCCACAAGCAACAGATCACTCTCACGGATCGTAGGATTCATTGAGTCACCCATCGCCTTGAAGATAAATTTTGTTGTATCTGCTAGCATCAACTAACTAGTCTGACCAGACTCTATTTGAGAGGGAGCTGGATTGAGGTGAGACCCCTTGAGATAGGTCAACTGATGTCACTGCTAAAATCTATGACGAACTGGTAGACAAATCAGAATGATTGAGTTAGGTCATTTGTTAGCAGGAAGTTATGTTGAATCAAATCGGGCAATAGTAGAACTGAAGATGGAGATTCTGAAGTAGTTAGATTAACCCCTCATTAAAATCTGCGCATTAGATAACTCGTGTAGGGGTAATCCGGCGGGTATCAGTTGCCCTTAGCCTTTTTCTTCTATTCACTAGTCTCGTTCGTCCTCTATCCTACCTTGTAAAAACTCTATTGACGCAGCATTGACAGCAACATATAATCGAAGTTTAGATTTAATCGCCTGCCAATGTCAGATGTCTTGATTTCGTATTCTCGTCGCGATATCGAATTTGTTCTCCACCTATTTGATCAATTAAAGCTCGTGACCGCGACCGAAGACAGAAAAGGAGTTCATATTTGATTGTTGTGGCGATGTGCTGAAGCGGTCCAATTAAATTAATATAGATCAGGTAGTCTTTAGTCGTCTTCTCATCCTATTATCAGGTAGGTTTTTTCGGTGTTAAAGTTCACCAAATATTTAGGTTAGTTGAATAGGACATGATAAAAAGAGGGCTCGAGATACACCAAAGCAGAAATCCAAACATCGATCCAAACATCGGAATCACCTGTTTTGGAAAATATGATTGGAGAAATAGCATCATGGCCATTAAATTCGTAAGGATAGATAGGCTCGGCCAGATAAGGCTAAACGCCATATAGGACAATGAACATGGAAAAGAAATTTCTTCTTAATGATCAGGAGATGAGAAAATTCATTATTAATGGTTACCACGTTGTCAAAACATCACTTCCTCTTAGTTTTCATCAAAAAGTTCATCGTCAAACCTTGGATCTCATACGGAATGAAGGGCCTCCTGGAAATAATCTTTTACCCAAGATTCCAATCTTAGCGGATGTCTTCACTGATCCTGTAGTTGCGGGCGCATTAGCTAGTATCCTTGGATTCAATTATGTTATGCATCCACATCGTGCTTGCCATTACCATCCCCCTCAAAGTCAAGAACAAGCTTGGCACAAGGATTATCCAGTTGGAGGGAATCTCAGATGCCATCGTGGCAGAATGGCCATGGCGTTCTATTACCCCCAAGATGTTTCGGGAAACATGGGGCCAACGGCGATTCAACCTGGTACACAATACTACCAACAGTACAATCAAATGGTAGAGGGTCTGCCCCTTTGTGGAGAAGCAGGTACAGTTACCATCGTTCATTATGATCTTTGGCACAAGGCAACCGAAAACCGAAGTAAGAAGACCAGGTTGATGTTAAAATTTCTCTTTTGTCGAATGGAAGAACCTCAGCAACCTTCATGGAACACTGGGAATACTGATGACCTCGGTTGGGAGTCCAGTTCATCTTTTCCTAGCCAATATCAGCTGGTGTGGCAACATATTTGGCAATGGTATCTCGGACAGAATAATAAAAAGAAAAGAACTAACCCTTTGATTAATGCCAGTGGAAAAAAGTCGAATGAACCGTTGTTTGATCCTAAGTCTAAAATCGAAGAGACAATGGAGATGCTAGATCAAGCTGTTTATAATCAAGATGAAAGTACTCGTCTCAGCAGTTTATATACTTTAGGAACCGTTGGTGCGTCAGCTATCCCTAAGTTAATGGAAAGATTCCGAGAAGAATCGAAAACCGAATCTATCCGAAACCTGGAACGAGCTGACTTCACTAATCCAAGTCAAATCGATACTGTATATGGGTTAGCTGCTGTTGGTAAACCTGCCGTGCCTGTCTTAATAGAGGCTTTAGATGATCCGGATTGGTGGATTCGTGCTGCGGCTTGTAGCTCATTGGGTTGCATCGGCCAGGTGGCCGACTCAGCGGCACCTCATTTGTTAAAGGCTTTGAATGATGATTCGGAATGGGTTCGGAGGAACGCCGCCGACGCTTTAGGTAATACAGGGGATACTTCCCCGATGATAGAGGACGCTCTGATCAAAGCTCTGGATGATAAAAGGAAAACATCACCTTGGTCTCTTTCCGATTCTCCTCTACGTGAGAATGCCATAGCATCATTAGCGAAAGTACGACCTTCCCCAGCAGCCATTTTCAAACTTAGAGAGGCCTCTGAAGATGAGAATGAGTACATTCGTGCTTGGGCTCTCGTTGGACTGTCAAGAATGAGAGAAGCCTAACAAAATGCGAAGGCGTGTTGCTACCGGATCCATCTTGACAGAATGTAACCAGTTCGGAGGATCTCCCATTGACATTCAGTGTTTTGAGCGTTATGAATTACGAAGGGGAGCTAATGTTTTGGAGGTTGATACCGGTGTTGTGGGTGGCATGTTACAGGTACTAGAAGAAAACCAAGTGGAAATCGCTCCTTTATTGTATGCTAGTAGCTGTCCCGGAGGACCTATAACTGCGGAATGTTACTTTCAGCTGAAGAACGAACTAATTGGTCGACTGAAAAATGCTATGCCTGTCGATGGTATTTTGTTACCATTGCATGGTGCTAGTATTGTTGAAGGTCTTGGAGACCCTGAAGGTGATCTCATTAAATCTGTTCGTCGTGTCACTGGAGATCAGGTGCCAATTGTAGTTACACTCGATTTACATGCACATGTGACTGATGAGATGATACGTTTTGCAGAGGCCTTGATTGCTTGGGAGACTTATCCGCATCGTGACGCCTTTTCTACTGGTGTCCGAGGCGCGAAAGTACTTTTATCTATAATCAAGAATGATGTTCAGCCGACAATGGCTATGGCAAAGGTACCTGTAATTACCAGTGCCATTCGTGGGTCGACAGATGGAGATTCCCCATTTGCTGAAGTCATGCATACAGCCAAAAAGTATGAAGCTGAAGACGATGTTATTTCGACTAGTGTGTTTTTAGTTCATCCGTATATAGATCAGCCTAACATGGGTAGTGGTGGATTAGTTATTACTAATAACAATTTGGAAAAAGCAGTCAATTTAGCAGAGAAACTAGCAAAACAATACTGGGATAAACGGTTTCTGTTCGAACCAGAGATTTACACACCACAAGAAGCTATTAAGAGTGGGTTGAAAACCACTGGTGAGCCAGTCCTTTTAGTGGAAACAGCGGATTGTTGTGGTGGAGGTGCTGCTGGTGATAGTGTTGCTACGTTGGCTGCGCTCCTCGAGGCTAAAGTAACTTTACCATCGTTGGTACCTGTTGTTGACCCACCGGTTGCCAAGCTGTGTCACCAAGTTGGTATTGGGCAAGAAATAAGGGTAGAGATTGGTTGTCAACTTGATTCTAATTGGGGAGACCCGATCTCTATTATTGGTAAAGTTACGCAATTAAGCCAAGGAGACTTTCAATATACTGGTGGCATTTGGGATGGGGTTACCGGTGATATGGGGCTCAGTGCAGTCATCGCGTTAGGAGCAATCCAGATATTAGTGACGACTCACAGCACCTACGATTGGGCCGATGAACAATTTCGCTCGGTTGGCTTAGATCCATCAACTGCCAAGTTTATTGTAGTTAAAAATCCAATGAACTACCAGTCTGCCTATGGGGATATTGCCAAATCCGTTTTTATACTTGATACACTAGGGCCAACTCCCGCCACCTGTCGCCACCTAAATTATGAGAATCTTCAACGACCGTATTTCCCAATTGACGAACACATTCCCAATCTAAGTCCGACAATACTAACAAGCTAAATGATAACTTATACGATACATTATCAATACAAACATGATTGCTGATATTCCATGGGATCTTGGGAGATTTAAAGAAACAGTACAGACTAAATGACTAAATCGAACAGTAACAATCCACTCCTTTTGATATGGAGGAGAACCATTTAAGAAAGATCGTGCAACTGAGGCCTTCGCTTACTTATGCATCACTTGGCACACTAAATGCCGATCTGGAACTTGATCGAAATCCGCCGGCGGTGGTCCTGATTTTGACCAATGGTTAGAAGCTATTTCAAAACTAAAGACAATTTAAACTTGCGTATCTAAAGGAGTTAGGTCTAGTTTTAGTTGGATCTAA
>JASMLX010000153.1 GCA_030748495.1 Candidatus Poribacteria bacterium
ATTGGGTGTGTAGACCAGATTGGGTGCCTTTCCACTTATAATACCCCTTGTGTCGGCGACGTCACCACCTCATAACTTAGTTTCTCCTGTTCTCCTCCATCAACGTCTGTTCCTGCCAGTACGACGTTAACCGTATTATCTTCCTCCGTTTCTACTTTCTGTGCGGCGGCCACTGGGACATCCTGGATAGAGGTCACGGTTAAGGTAACAATAGCTTCCGTGCCATCTGCAATGCCATCGTTGGCTTTGAAGGTGAAACTATCGCTACCATTATAATCCTGATTGGGTATGTAGACCAGATTGGGTGCTTTTCCACTTAAAGCTCCGTTTGTCGGCGGCGTCACCACTTCATAACTTAGTTTCTCCTGTTCCCCTTCATCAACGTCTGTTCCTGCTAAGGTAACATCGATTTGTGAATCTTCCAGTGTGATCAGATTCTGACTTTTAGCCGAAGACCTATCGTTCACAGAAGTCACAGTCAAACTGACAGTAGCTTCTATGCTATCCGCTGTTCCATCATTGACTTTAAAGGTGAAACTATCACTGCCATTGAAATTTAGATTCGGGGTGTATTTCCGCCTCGAACCAGTTCCTGACAACACTCCTTTTTTAGGCGAACTAATTATAATATAAGCCAGGTTATCAGAATCAACATCCTTAGCTGACAATATAATATCGATGGCGCTATCTTCGGCAGTGCTAATTACCTGCTTACTCGCAACTGGTGGATCATTAACAGAGGCTACTGTTACGTTCAACGTTACTGCTGAGCTATCAACGGTCCCATCATTAGCCTTGAAAGTAAAGTTATCGATACCGTTAAAGTCGAGATTGGGGGTATAAACCAGATTTGGCCCTTCGCCCGATAGTCTGCCTTGTGTGGGTGGCGTCACCACCATATAAGTCAGAAGATCCCCTTCCACATCGGTTCCGCCAAGAATAATGTCAAGGGCTTTATCCTCAGTTGTTGCCAAAACCTGCTCACTTGCAACAGCAGCATCGTTAACCGGAGTTACAGTTAGATTAACCGTAGCTTCAAGACTATCGACGGTGCCGTCATTGGTTTTGTAGGTGAAACTATCCTCCCCGTTATAATCCTGGTTGGGTGTATAAATCAAGGCTGGAGCTTCTCCAGACAACACTCCCTGTGCAGGTGAACTGACTACAGTATAAATCAAACTGTCCTTATCCGCGTCTGTAACGACCAGATCTATCTCAACAGGTATATCTTCTAGCGTGCTAATTTGCTCCTGGGTTACGACAACCGGCACATCGTTAACCGGAGTCACAGTCAGGGTTACTATGGCTTCAAGACTATCGACGGTACCGTCATTGGCTTTGTAGGTAAAACTATCCTCCCCGTTATAATCCTGGTTGGGTGTATATACCAGTGCCGGGGCATCTCCAGACAATACGCCCTGCGTGGGTGGATTGGCTACGGTCCACGCAGGATAAATTACACTATCTCCATCCACATCGGTGGCTTCCAACGTAATATTGAGAACTAGATCCTCTTCCGTGCTCAAGGTCAGATCTTTTGATACCGGAGCATCATTCACCGCTGCAACCGTTAAACTAACCGTGGCTTCAGCGCTGTTCAAATTTCCATCATTAGCGACAAAAGTAAAGCTATCATTGCCATTATAATTCAAATTGGGATGATAAGATAGATTAGGTGCTTCTCCTCGGATCGAACCGTGGCTCGGTCTAGTGACTACCGAATAGGTCAAAGTATCACTTTCAACATCCGTACCTGTCACGTCAATGCTAACTGAAGCGTCCTCCGCCACATTCAACGTCTGCGAACTAACCACTGGAGCATCATTAACCGGGGTGACGGTTAAGGTAACCGTAGCTTCCGTGCTATCTGCAGTGCCATCATTGGTCTTAAAGGTAAAACTGTCACTACCGTTATAATCGGAGTTGGGTGTGTAGACCAGATTGGGTGCCTCTCCAAATAAAACGCCATGCTGAGGCGATTCCTGCACTTGAAAGCTTAAATCGGAGTGGGTATCAGCATCAGCATTACCGGTTAAGGTGATATTGGCAGCGACGTCCTCCTCAGTGGGAACCGTCTGTACATAAGCCTCTGGTGAGACGTTGTCCGGTCTACGACCGTAAACATAGACGTTGTCGATTGCCCACCACCAGTCGTTTTCGGCATTCAACACTCGCCAACTCAGCACCATTGAACTGGCATCCGCGGGATTCGGAATATCAATGATAAACGGCCAATTGACATCTGTTTCGCTGGTCGTTTTATACTCAACCTTTCCGCTAACCGGATAGGTCACTTTGGCAACATGCGGATAGGGATACTTCAACTGAACCAATGGTCCAGCGTTGGAGGTCCAAACCGGGTTGGGATCAGTGGAGAAGATTCGGGTTGGATCACCTCCCATATCTACGGCAGATATGCCAAGAGTTCCATGATTATTATTGGAAGTGGTGTCAATTACGTCTTGCCCGGTTTGATTGAATTGATAATAAGCAGTCAGTCCGACTTCACTACCACTCAGTCTAAGGTCCTTACTATCTTTGATCTGCTGCTCACTTCGAGCCACATTCCAGATACGAACTTCGTCAATCGCGCCATTTAAAAAATAATCTTCATTGTCATCGTGGTAATTACCCAAACGACAATCATCTGGTGCGTAGTCCCAATTAATATCACCTGTTATGGCCTTACTGTCAACCAACGTACCATTTTTATAAAGTTTCATCTCACCTGAAGTGGAACTATAAGTTCCGGCCAGGTGCGTCCATTGATTCAAGTCCACGGAAATATTGGGAAAAGAAGCATAGTTGTCATGGGCGGAATCCTGAGTGCTAATCCACCACGCCATACCGTTGGCATCCGGGTAGTAAAACAGACCATAACCTGATTCCTCAATCCCATTGTCCTGCAGGTTAGTAATTATGCCGGCCCAGTCAGAAAAGACATACGGTTTTATTCAGGCTTCAACAGTGATGGCCTCAACCGGTTTTAAGGATTCCTCATTTCCCAGAGAAACAAAGTCATCACTGCCATCAAATTCGAGTGCGGAGTGATTGCCAGTTAGAGTACCAAACTTCGCATTAAGGCCATTTGCGGTTGAATCATAAGCCGTCTGGCCACTGTTTTCATCGAGCTTCAGGTAGACGCTCAGTAAGTTTTCATTGCCGGTCAACACTTTGTTGTAATTGGCTTTGATCTGCTTGGCGGTCCTGGCAGTTTGCCAGAATCGGCCATCGTCCATAAGTCCGTTCCAAGATTCAATACCAGATCCTATCGTGGGAGAGGCGGGGCCCAACCGGCCGATCAGTAAATCGGCATCAGTCGAATTGGCTCGTTCAGGACCGGACACAGTCTGGATAAAGTCACCGTTAATATAGAAGTGGGCGTCATTATTGAGGTCGAATACCACTGCCACATGGGTCCAGGTGTTAACTGGAATGGAACCGGTACTGGTATCATAGTCCTTAATACCAAAGGTCGTAAACCTGAGTTTATCGTCATTGGTCCCAAAACCGAATCCTGTAGTTCCCGTCGGGCCTCGTGTACTCATAATCCTATGAATGCCACTTGTAGTACGGGGATTGATCCATGACTCAAACGTGAAATTGTTGGTAGGCAGCCCATCAACAGCCAAAGATAGATAGTCATTGACCCCATCAAATTCGAGCCCGTAATGGTTAACCAATGTAGTAGTCGATTCGGCTTCAGCATGTAACAAGACCACTTCGGAACCGTTGTCGAACGTGGCCACCGCTTGGAATGTTTGCGTCGGGTCCATGCGGAAAGAGGAATCAAAAAAGAATTCGACCGAATTTGGGGCCACCGAACTGATATCGATGGTTCGTGTGAATAGCGTAGAATTCAGCCAAACATAATCGTCGGGACTGCGGTCTTCATATGGTTCGTCATCCCATTCGTCATCCCATTCGTCACTGTCCAATACTGCGACAATAGTTTTTCGATTCCTCTTTCCGCTAGTCCAATTGCCCCGGCCTTGATCTCCTGCTGTTTTTACCCACCAATCGAATTCGGTGAAACTCCAGCCTGTCCACTCTTCAACACCAAGACCTGCGGGTAAAGGCGGATTGTCTGAAACTAGTGGAGTCTCAATCTTCCAACCACTAGGTCCAACTCGAGTCCATACATTAACACCGGAAATCCCCTGTTCTAATCCTTCATCAACACTGTTTTGAAGCGTCAGGCCATCAAAATTCTGTTGCAGAAGTGAATGCTTATTAGCGTCAAAAAGAACTTCTCTGCTGTTGATCAACACACTAGTGTTAGAAGTGACGTAAACAGAGAACTCGGTTTGATACTTCACCTCCTCCCCGGCGCTCATATCTCGTACGCTTTTGAGAGGCAATTCTACCTGTTTACCAACTTGTTCGATTGAAACATTACCCTGGAAATCGCCGATAACCTGAGCCTTCAAACTAGATATCTGAGTCTTTAATCGAACCTGACAACTATGGTCAAAGTGAAAACGAAAGGCGCGCTCGATAACGACCTGTTGAAACTTGATAGTTGGAATTAGAATCTGGCTCTCGGCAGCATCGACCTGCCCATCATATGTTTCTTTCAGGATATAGTCACCCGGAGATAGATGAACTTCGAATTCCGCTGTGATATTGCCGCGGGAAGATGATTGCTGTCCGCTGATATAGTCACCCGGAACCGGGAAAACGACGTTCGCCTGTTCATCGAGGATTGTAACCTTCGCATTCATACTCAATTGATCGAAGGTAATAGCAAAAGATGAGCCTTTCACTAAGTCTGAAGGTACAGTAAAGGATGAATCCTCAGAATGGGCGCTTGCTGAGGTAGTCTTTTTAGAAACGGTAGAAATAGTTTGCCCCGTTAGGTTAAGAGAAATGAACAGAGCAGAAAAAATGAGGAGAAATATGCGACAAAACATGAGATGTATATAGCAAACTAAAGCAACAGGCTGAACAGTGGCACTATTTCAATACATGGATATATGCCGATTATAGCATATTACTATAAGATTTCAATGAGATCCAAATTTAACTTCTGTTCTTCTGGATTTTATGAAAAGTTAGGTGAATGGATACTCGTGAATTAAACTATTAAGTACAACTGGTGAATGGTTCCCAAAAAGCACCTGATTTTCCAAGCGGGGCATATCAAGTTTTAAAGGCGGCTGGATTATTAAACCGATGACGTCCGAAGTCTTACAGGATTCACTCAACAACTCCAGCCTCACGAGCATTGGTCTCTTAACATGTTAGGTCTTAATATCTGCGCTCCCTCTTTGGTATTAAGAACTGATCCGTAAATAAATTGACACTTTACATCATTTGCTTTTCAATAGGTGCCATGTTCAACTAGATAGCATGGAGACCGTATGGCAAAAGTGAAGTCATGGCAAGTCTCAGATTGATTCTGGAAAAAGTGTAAGCCATTAATCCCGTCCGGTCAGCGAGATCCAAACCAGAAATACCAACCCAAAGCCGGGGGGAGAGAGAAAGCCGATGCCAGCCCGCAAAATATTTGGAAGGGATCGTTTATCTATTGCCTACGGGCGGTCAATGGAAAGCCCTTCCAAAGGAGGGTTTGGCAAGTTCGACTGCTATAGACACTCATCTCCTTCGCAGGGCGGAAAGTGGTTTTTTGTTACTCTTTGGCCAGCTGGACTAGCTGAATATGATGAAATGGAGGGTCTCCCCTGGAAATGGCCAAGCATCGACGGAGGCATTGCCAAAGCTGCCCTGGTTCCAGAAACAGTCGGTCCGAATCCAACCGATAGGGGAAAACAGGAAGCCAGCCAAATTTGTTAGTCGACAGCCGTGGAGTCGCCTTGTCACTGTCGTAAGCAGAGCCAATCAGCCTGATGTTAGCCAGCTGGAAATCGTATTGGATGAAATCGTTATTGAGCGACCGGATGATATTGAACAGCAGCTAGGTGGTGATAACGGTTACGACGGTGATCCGGCTTGATAGATGATCATGTCCAAAGGCTAGATTCACCAGGCGAAAACAAGGGGGAGGGAATTGATGACAAAAAAGGAAGCCTAGTTACAAATCAAGGAGATAGGTGGTCGAAGTCAGTCATTCCTAGCTCAACCGGTTCAGGAAAATCCTGGTTCAATTTCTTTCCTTCTCGATTTCCCAGATTGCCCCTTTTACGGTTTCAGTTGTAGCTCTTGGCTGCTGAACACGCAATTCCAAGATTAGCCCGGGAGTGATTCCAATATGGTTCGATTTCAGTGCGAGTTTCACCTTTTTCTGACCTCCTCTACTGGAAGAAGCGACTTCGATCGTATTTTCCCTCTGCACAATTCAGCAGATTTGGCAAGTTTACCACACGATACCCGTCTACGCCGTGTGGTCGTGGACTACCTGCAGACCGGCGGCGACCTGCGGTCAGGCGGTAGCCTGTTGTTGGCGAAAGACCTGGACAGGGAAAATCAGGTCTACCAGTCGTAAATAGGCACAACATCGCTTCCATCCAATTACTGTGTTGTTGGAAATCCCGAGGTATTGGTAGCAAGTCTTAAGTAGGTAGCGGGGCCAAAATAAATAGCATTGCTGGGTCTCTGGTTGGTGAAAGCGAAAGATTGTACACAACCTGTCATGTAAAAGTACTTAAGTGTATTCACGTCGTTGAAAAACAATTATTGCTAACCCCAGGAAAAAGATCGAAATCAGTAGTAACACCAAGATAGCAGCAGGACTCGACACCATCTCAGATTCGGTCATTAATCGTCTGAGGAACCGAGCGTTACGGGCCGATGATGTCCAATCTTCAGTTGCTGCCTTCGGTACCACAGCCTGAAGATAGTGGATAATCGACGCCAAACGGATATTTCCAGGCACCACCAGCGTGATCTTCTCCCAGCCGAAAGCCACTAATAAGCCCCATAGAGCCGAGTAGCGGAAGCAAACACTAAGACAGATAAAAACACTGCCATATGCTAACAGCCCGAGTAAAATGACACCAAGATAGATACCTTCCAACCCCAGACTAGGCCAGATCCCAATTTCCGATTTGGGATGTGTTACCATAATCGTCGCCATCACCAAGTGAGATATTACGATTGGAATTGCAGCCCCAACCCAATAAGCAGCGAACTTACTCAATAAGATAATCGCTTTGGAAACAGGTCTGGTCAGAAGATAGACCAGCGTTTTGCCTTCAACCTCATCTGAGACAACAGAGGTGGCATAAAATAAGGCTACCAGGACAACGATGAACATAAGATAGAGTGCCCCGGTCATTTCCAGTACCAGACTATTGACCACACGGGTTCGCTGAGGAATCATTCTAAATCCCAAAACTATTAGCACAGGTAACAAGCTCAAAATAAGCGTAAAAACCGTTCGTCGGCTAGCGACCATCTGCCGTAGTGTCTGTTTGAAAATTGCCAATGCCGGTGAACTCCAGCGGTGGGTTGTCATATCTGAGTTGGGGCGATTAAAGCTAGTTAGTATAGGGGACAGTTCCCCGGTCATCAACTTGATATCCCCACTGCTGAATGTAGTCTATCCCAGGTTGAAACTTGTCGTTTCTGGCCTCCAGTTTCTCTCGTAGTTGGTGGTCCAGTAGCGACACCAATTCTGCCGCTACTTCTGAATTGGATCTACTCGATGGCGACAACAGATTGTTCAACTGATATGGATCAGTTTCATTGTCGTACAACAACCAGGGGCCGGCCAAGGACCTGACGTAAGTATAGCGCGACGTCCGAAGTCCACGAAATTCTCGACCTGTATAGTTGTGCGGTCCTCCGTCCATGCCGTAACGCCATTGACCGAAGGAGTGGTAACAGGCCAGAAATGCCGTGCTGTCAGATGGTTTCTTGGCATTAGCTGCTTTGAAGTAAGCCGAATAATCCGTCCCTTCCACCGTATCCGGGATTGGTAGATCGGCCAATCCCAATAACGTCGGCATGAAATCCGGTACATCGATCAGAACGTCTGAGACCTCTCGGCCTGCAGAGGTATGAGTTGTGGTTGCCCCGGGCCGGCTGACCTCTAATTTTGGATAGCGAAGCAGAAACGGAATCCGAATCGACTCTTCCCACGGTTTTTGTTTTTTGGTCAACCCTTGTGAGCCCAGCATATCACCGTGATCGGAAGTAAACACAAAGATCGTATCTTCGGCGATACCGGCCTGATCTAGACTGCTTAACAATCGTCCAATGCAATCGTCCAGAGCAGTACAATGGGCATAATAACCAGCCAGATCGACTCGAGCCTGGTCAGCCATAGACTCTGGTACGTTTGGGCGTAAGATGACATCCTCGGGACGATAGAGTTGTCGATACTGGTCAGGTGCGGTTTGGTAAGGGGCGTGTGGTGGCCCCCAAGATAGCATTAGCAGAAAGGGGGGTTGTGCCTCAAATTCACTGTGGTTAGACCGTTGCCGAATATAATCGATGGCGTCTTCAGTTTGAGCTATGGCATCATATCCATCCCAATGTAATTTTTGATCCGAGTCTCCAGCATAGTAGACCGATTGGTTATAGTCGTGTGTACACTCCAACACCTTCCAGTAATCAAACCCTTGTCGACGCTCAGGTGGGATATAATTACTACGGCCTCGTCCATCGACGTGCCACTTGCCGATGTAGGCGGTATCGTATCCTCCCTGCTCGAAAGCCTCAGCTATGCTGATAGCCCGATTGCTCAACTGAACATCGTTGACAAAAACACCGTGGGTCAGTGGATTTTGGCCGGTCAGAAGACTGGCTCGCGCCGGTGAACAGACAGGACAACCCGAAACAGCGCGGGTGAGATTGAGGCTCTGCTCAGCTAAACGGTCGATATGCGGTGTTCTGACAACGGTGTTTCCAGTATAACCAAAGGTTTGCGCTCGCCATTGGTCACCAAAAACAAAAACAACATTTGGCTTCTTTTCCATCGAAATCTCCTTTTGGTATCATATCCTAACAATAGGGCACGGATACCAACTTACGATTTTTGCTTGACAAATTACCGATCTGGTTGTAACATAAAATATTCGGTTTCGGTACCGACCTCCAGAACCAAAAAAGCGAGTTGGCCCAGAGAAAATAAGATGGCAGATCTAGAGCAAATCCGGCTCAAAGAGGCAATTCAGAATCGACAGGACAAGCAACTTCACCAAGCGACCTGGGGGCCGATCACTTATCAACATCTAATGATGGGTGAATATCAATGGCATGAACACACCCCGGCCGAAAGTTTTCCGTACGGTATTATGACTGCTGAAATTGAAATTGGGCTAGAGGTCGAAGTCTCTACGCTCCATATCAGCGGTGAAACCTACGGTTGGAGCTAAACGGCAACCGCCCCCGTTCAACTTTCCACCTTAACCTTTCTTGTCAAGATACACCTGCTACTCCTAGCCCCTCGGTCGCAGTGTATCTCTGATTAACTTCGAGGTCGCTCGATTTGTCGATTTGGCCACTAGGCCAGCGGATCTCAAGCACATCTACTCGTTCAGCGTCGCCGAGGCCAAAGTGAAGACGTAAATCACTGAAAGACAGGTAACTATTGCCGCTATTTATCTCCTGATACTGGATTAAGTTGCCGGCTACCACCTTTACTCGACCGCCAATAGCAGACCTATTACTTTCGGTACCCACGGCTTTGATTTGAACCCAATTCTTTTGATTTCCAATGTCATTTCGCAATAAGTCTGGTGTTTGATTCCAGTTTGTTATCAATATATCAATATCACCATCATTGTCGTAATCGCCGAAAGCGGCTGCTCGGCTGACCTTTTCGAGTGCTAGCCCGGTTTGGTCGCTGATTTTCCTAAACGTTCCATCAGTCATATTTCGAAAAAGTAGATTTTTTTGTGGAAACATAACCTGCTGATTGATCTGATTGATATTGTCCATGACATGACCATTGGCTACGAAAATGTCTTTATAACCATCGTTGTCGTAATCGAAGAAATCGATTCCCCAGCCGAGATAGTTATAGGTGACTTCAGCTATACCTGCCGTAATAGTGGCATCGGCAAAAAATTCGCCGTTCTGATTGCCGTAGAGGGTGTTTGTTTCGTTCTGAAAGTTGCTGACGGTCAGGTCGAGCAAACCGTCGTTGTTGTAGTCACCAAAAGCGGTTCCCATGCCGGCTTCCTCGTCGCCCATATCGTTGTAAGCGACACCGAGTATGAGCGCGACCTCCTCAAATACACCATCTCCCCGATTCCGGAACAAAAAGTTAGGATCGCGGTCGTTGGCAACATATAGATCTTGATCACCATCGTTATCGTAGTCACCGAAAGTTACACCTAGTCCATGACCGGCGGTAATATCTGAAATTCCGCTTTGGGACGATAAATTGGTGAAAGTTCCATCTCCGTTGTTTCGGTAGCATACATCGGCATCAGGTGGATAGGAACGTGGTCCACAATAAACCCATATACCCCCTTTTTCACATTTCCGGTCCTGCTTAAGATTATAATCAGCATAATTGGCAATATAGAGGTCCAGTAAACCGTCGTTGTCAATATCGGCAAAAGCACAACTGGTTCCCCACTGTTTATTAGCCAGACCGGCCCGTGTTGAAACATCTGTGAAGGTGCCATCTCCGTTATTTTGGTAACAGGTATTAGGGCCGAAGTTGGTAATGTAAAGATCCAGGTAGCCATCGTTATCGTAATCTCCAACTGTACACCCAACCCCATAACCTGTATCTCCAACATTCACTATGTCTGTAACGTTAGAAAAGGCACCGTCTCCGTCGTTGCGATAAAGGGTATTCGGCGTAGATTTTTCTGACCCAACTCCAACCTGATCGGTACCATTTACCAAATAGATGTCCAGATCTCCATCATTATCGTAGTCGAAGAAACCACCACCAGAGCCGAGAAATTCGTTGAACAATCGTAACTTGCTATTGCCATCTGTATGTTGAAAGTTGATTCCGGACGATAATGTCACCTCAGAGAAAATGGGAGTAGAGGATACATTCTCTGATGGAATAAGATTTAAGGCCGAATAGGAAGAAGGCACGATAGGCGTAACCCAAAGAGTAGTAGTAAGCAGCCATAAAAATCCCGCTAAAATTGAGTCTCTCACGAAAATCCCTTTCCAAAGGTAAAACGAGAAACCAGATACTATTTCCCGATGTACTTTCTGTCGGAGAGTACGTCATCTATCCTATAGCCCTAGGATAAGTCAATCGAAATGACTGAAGCGTCTACCATGGATAGCCGCGACTTAAGCCTTTCGGTAGGCCCCGTCTGATACGCCTTATCACACCAACCTGTTTAGCGTATCTCTACCGAAATTCTCCTGTCGTTGATCTGTAAGCGGTTATCGCTTGGCCGGCGAGTCAGCGAGTCCCTAGTAAACCCGAAATCTACTCTGACGTCTATTATATCATCTTGCTCTACAGATCTGTAGACGGGTCGTTTTTCAGACGCATCCGAGACGAGAAGGAAATTGTTACATCAACTTTACTCCAATTCCTAAAAAGTAAGGAGGGATTTTCAATGTTGAAAGAATTTATCAGTGTTCTAATCGCTCTGATGGTTTTTGTACCCATCAGCATAGCTGGAACCTTAATAGAAGATTTCGATGACGGTGATAATGAAGGTTGGGAGCGTTCACCTCAGAACAAGGATAGCAAGGCTTTCTGGGGGGTGGACAAAAAAGAGAAGGCTATGAAGTTCGATCCGAAAGGTGTCGGTTGGAAGGAAGCCATCTCCCAGATGAACTTTGTTGGGACAGACCAGGTAAAAAACGTCCGGGAATGGAAGGACTATGACGTTGAAGTCGATATTAAACTCACAGAAGCAGCCAATTTCCCTGGTGGCCCCAGGGGGCGTGTTGACCTGAAAACGGGTGGCCATTATGTTGTGTGGTTATATCCGACCTCAGGTGAACTCAAACTGTATAAAAATCCAGGTTGGGACATTAACGCAGGTCTAGAGACAGTAGGTGCAGGCAAATTTAAGCCGAAGGTCGATGAATATCACAAGGTCAAGCTAAGCATGCGTGGCAGCGATATCAAAGTCTATTATGACGGCAACCTAGAAATTGAGGCCAAGGATAAATCCCACAAACAGGGTACGATCGCGGTCGGCAGTCAGGATAGGGTCGTTTACTTCGACAATATCAAGGTAGAAGGACCAGATATTCCAAACACGGATATGAGCTCTGTTGAGCCAGAAGGTAAGCTTACCTCTATCTGGGCACGGATAAAAACCGACAACCGATGAGTGAATAGTGAATTGTCCTTAATTCTCAACTGCCTTCTCTACACTTGGTAGCGAAACAACAGCAACTCGATCCTTTTTGTCCCTAAAGCCGTCGTAGCGACTTTAGGGACTGACCATCCTTCCTAATTGTCCAATTGAACCGTACGTTGGAATTCCAGGCTGTTACTGATATTCAGAAAATCCTTATCAACCCTGGCCATCCTGGCGAATTTTTTGTCCGACCCTACAGCTTTTTTCAACCATTCTATGGCTAGCCCTTTCTGCTTTCTCAGAGAATAGATACAGGCGATGTTATAGTGGGCTGCCCCTAGCTCAGGCTCGATCTTAATGGCCATAAAATACTGATCTAAGGCTCCGTCCAGATTGCGCAAAGATGAATATGTTCTTCCTAAATTGACGTGAGCGGAAGTTGATTGTGGGTTGAGGTCAATTGCTATTTGGAAAGACTCAATCGCTCTTTTCAGGTTATGTCTTTTGTAATAAATCAGCCCCATACTGTTATAGATTACAGCTATATCTGAATCTATTTTTAAGGCGTGTTGGAACTGAAGTATTGCTTCATCCAGCATCTCTTTTCTAGCATAGGCTAGCCCAAGCCGGTAATATCCTTCCACCGCATCTGGATGATTGCTAATGATCTGGTGGCACTTTTCTATCTCCTGATCTATGGCACGTAACCGGCGAAACTGTTCTAATTCTCTCTTTCCCTTCTCTAATTGGCCCTGTCTGAAATAGATCTGTGCCAGATTGTATCGGACATTCGAATACTGGGGGTTGAGTTGGATGCATTTCCGGTACGCCTCTACCGCCGGGTTCAACTCTCCTGTAAGAGCCCGAATAACTCCGATATGGAAATGGGCTTTATCCAGATTGGGATCTATCTGTACTGCCTTCTGATACTCGTCATTAGCTTCAGTGAGTCGCCCCTCATATTTATAAATGGTGCCTAGATTGTCGTGAACTGCGGCTACATCAGGCTCCAGTTTTAACGCTTTTTGATATACTGTTTTAGCTTCACTGAACCGACCCAATACCATATAGGCGCTTCCCAGGGCGCGATACGAATCAGCGGAATTTGGCCAGAGTTGGATGATTCGCCTGTAAGTTTGAGCAGCCTCCTCATATTGTTCATCTTTTATATAGGCAAAACCGAGATCTTTATAGGCTTGACCGGAATCTGGGTTCATCTGAATTACCTGCCGGTAAGCGGCTATCGCCTCCTTAAACGCATTTTGCTGTAGAGATACGAAGCCTAGGCCAGCATAGGCCACGAGCAGGTCGGGTTGGAGTTTTATTGCTGTTCGAAACGACTGCTGTGCTGTCTTATAGTCGCCTTGCTTAGCATATTTGAACCCTAATCGGGCGAAATTGGCACCGGTCTGCGGGGCCGTAGCCAAGGTCGGAGACCTCCCGGTATCATCCTCTGCTGAAACGATCTCTCCCTCAATAGGTTTGCCCCTAATGGGGGAGATGTGGTCACTCCCCGGCCGATAGGTGTAGTTGCCGCAATACATATTCACAGTGGCCAAACTAATGAATATGTATTTGACGATGATTTTAGTGTTCAAATAATTCCTAATTCCAGTTGCCGTTGAAGATGCCGCGTTACTAACAGGATCGTTATCGCCGGCGGTGGCGTAGGTTGAGGCACTGATTAATCCCGGTTGTCGATTGTCGGGGTCGGTTATCCTAGTGGTTTATAATAGATTAATAGACAGGCCCAGAGGTTTTGTTTAGGAAGGAGGACGTCCGTATCTCCAACGGCTCCCAGTTATTAAGGGGCTGTCTGCTGACTTGCTCGCGACATAACCAGTTGCACTTAAACTACTCGCAATCACCTTCTATTACAAACTTAGTGTCAAACTGTTAGCAATTTCAAGGTCGTGTTTTTCGATCCCACCTGGCGGTTCGTTGTCAAAACGGAAATTGAGTTCGACGTTCAGCGAAATTCGTTTTGACAGGCG
>JASMLX010000154.1 GCA_030748495.1 Candidatus Poribacteria bacterium
AGGAAAATTTGGGGCTGCGCTGGAATTTAATGGAGACGGCGATCAGGTTCTAGTCGTTCACGATGAGGCTCTGAATATCCAAAAACAGCTCACGGTTGAAGCTTGGGTCTATCCCACCGGTTGGAATCCTGACCTGAATGCCATTGCTCAGAAATGGGAGGATGGCAGTAACCGTCGTCAGTACCAGTTAACCGTTTATAAAAGCAAAAACTGGTGGTATGTTTCCAACGCGGGCAATAATTGGCCGCGTGCCGAAGGACAGGTAGCAGTGGAGCTGAAGCAATGGACACACCTGGCGGGTATCTACGACGGCAAGAAACTCCGCAGTTATACCAACGGGAAGTTAGACGTGGAGCTAAAACAGCCCAACGGTATCTTTACCTCTGAGATTCCGGTAGTCATCGGTGGGTATGGCCCCAAAACGCCAAAATGTACCTATGGTAAAAATCGGCATTTCAAAGGTGTGATTGACGAAGTTCGTTTCTGGAATCGAGCCTTAAGCGAACAGGAGATTCAGCAGGGGATGAAGATCTCAGTAATGTCGGTTGATCCTTCCGCCAAAGCAGCCGTCACTTGGGCCGACATCAAATCCCAATCAGGGGGTTGACCTCAACATCATTTTAATAGCAGGAAAAAAAGATTGAGTTTATCAGTTAACCTGCTGAGAGGCTCAACCTTCCTTTCCCTTAAAGGATCTTCCACCAGGACGAGCAGAAACGCCGTCATCAAGCTGAACACCAGCAATTAGACGAGATGAGGGGGCGATCGTTACTGCAACGGTTAAAGTCAGTTCTAGTGGCTAATCCTTGAACCGTGCCAGGTGGCTACGTACCGTCTTTGTGGCCGATTGACCAGTGGTAAAGGTCGCTCCTTCGTTGCTGGTAAAGGCCCGCACTTCGCACGGTTCAGAGTTAATCAATTCAATCCTGACACACACCGAAACCCGTAGCTGTACTTCCTAATAAGCGGATTGCGGCCACTGAGGCGGGGAGGCACCCGCAGGTCGGGAGTATTGCTGAGACAAGACCCACCTTGCAACACCCGGGTATCTTCGTCGCTATCATACCAATCCTGACACCATTCCCAAACGTTCCCCGCCATATCAAACAAACCATATCCATTCGGCTTAAAACTTCCTACTGGGGCACAATATTTCCACTTATCTTTGCCACCTGTGCCATCATAATTAGCATAATCACCGGCTAAACTTTCATCATCTCCCCAAGGGTACTCTTTGTTTTTCAAGCCTCCCTGAGCGGCAAATTCCCATTCTTTTTCTGCCGGTAATCTTTTCCCAGCCCATTTAGCATAGGCCGTCGCATCATGCCAGTTAACCTCAATCATCGGGTGCTTATCGCTAGGCGAATACTCAGAAACACCTTCCCAATCAATAAGTTCAGCAGGTCTATAGCCTGATAATTCCAAAAACTTCTTGAATTGACCAACTGTAACTTCGGTCGCGTCGATCCAAAAAGGTTTGATGGTATCCGAAGCCGGAATAGACATCATTACCGCTCCATCTTTCTTCCAAATGATCTTCTTGGCCGTAATCCCCTTAAACTGATCAGCACTTCCAACAACCACTACTTTTTCATCTTCAGCGTGAACCGAAAAGGCCAACACTACCACCAACACCCAGCTAAACTTTCGCATCATCCTTCCTCCAAATAGGCTCCTGCAATTATAGCCGTTCAGACTCAAGCCAACCAACAACGCATCTTGGCTGTCTCCCTGTTATATCGCTGTCTTCGGCGCAGCAACTCCAGTCAGCACTCGATCAAAGCCAGCAACTCCAGGTTCTAGCGGAAAGCCGTCATCAAGCTGAACATCAGCAATTAGCCGAGATTAAAGGGCGGTCGTTATTGCAACGGTTAAAGGCCGTTCTGGTGGCTAATCCTTAACCGATCTGGATCAGCCTTATTGTGGTATTCATGGCCAATTAAGCAGAGGCGAGGGAATCACCCAGTTCCCAAACTGCGTCCACACCAATGTGTTTAGAACCAGTTTCGTTGTTGCCGATTACATAGTACCAAAACGAAATCGGCTAGGCAAAATGGCCAATTTTAGCCCCTGAAGGCACCTAAAACTTCCCCTTGATCTTTTTTATAATGCCTTCGCAGCACGCTGACCAACTTCCCCTAATGCTTCTGCTGCAGCGGCACGAACATTGGGGTCATAATCATCCTTTAAGGATCAGGCAATAAGAGGAACAACCTCTTTCGATTCTGGTCCAATTCTACCCAATGCTTCTACTATACGAAGCCTAGAAGGACCATCCACTGGTCAATTTAAGGAGGGGAACCACTACGGACTACGGTTGCTATGCCCCAAGGATAGAAGCCAATACAAGTTTTCTTGACAAAATGTGTGATGAAGATATAAAAGACATTTGATGAGACGAAGAACCCGACTCTAGGATAACGACTTAATTCCGGCCTGGTCCAGTCGTTCTTTGGCTTCAATCCAGCTCTCCTTTGCCAAAGGACCGGTTTCCACCGCTTGAATATTCTGCTTCAAGTGGGCTAGACTCTTGGTGCCAATAATTGCCGTGTCCAGTGCCGGGTGGGTAAGGGCAAAACGCAGCAAAAACTGGGCCATCGTTTCTTTTTCGCCTCGCAGATCGTTCAACCCTATTTGGCAGGCAAAATCCTCCAGATCAGTCCAGGGATTCAGGCACCGAACCACACCCCGTATGATCAGACCCATCCCCTTCCTTTCCGCTTCCATCATGGCCTGTTCGCTGCCACGGTTTAAAGCCGAATACCATATCTGCAGGGCTTCCAATACCTCCCAATTACCGTCCAGATATGGTTGTAGTTGCCCGTAAACATGGTCGGCTGTTTCCTGGTAATGGGAACGAACCCGGCCATAGCTGGATGGGGCTAAAACCTGAGCACGACCACTAATACTGACCGCTATATGGCCTACTTTACCTTCTTCTTTGATCCTTAACATGGTTTCCAACACATCTGAGCTAGCTAATTCGGCCGCCTCAGCACTGTGTACCTGCCACACATCAATATGGTCAGTACGGAGTCGCTGCAGGCTATGCTCAATATTATGGCGTACCTGTGCCCCGGTCCAAATATGCCTGGCAGTGTTCTCACCAACTGGATAGGGTACATTGCAACCGCATTTAGTGGCTAAATAGTATTCGTCTCGTTGGCCAGAGATGAATTTCCCAATCCAATCTTCACTGGGACCATAGTCTGGTGATGTATCAATGAAGTTGATACCAGCTTCAAGCACTCCCTTAAGAAGGCGTTCAGCTTGATTTTGGTCGATGTGTCGTAACTCCATGGCACCGTATCCCAACTTGGTTACCATCAAGCCCGTGTGGCCCAATCTACATTTTTTCATTAGAATTTAACTTTATTCCTGATCGGTTAAGGGTAGTCTGATCTTAGACGCCACCATTGCACTACTGTATTTGAATAGATAAGGCACGTTTATCCATGCTGAGCATCACCTTCAGTTCAATCGGCAGCACCGAGATATACAGTTACCAATGTCTAGAGTGATGCAATAATATCAGCAATTTCTAGTGTCTGTCGGTTAATTGTCTATTTATCCGCAAACGATCTATCTTCTGGATTAGACCCAGATAACAGACCCGGCCAATATCACAGCGAGAGTAGGAGATGAGGAAGTCCGACATGAGAAGTGAACCTGATTGTTGGCATAGCCATTATATACCAATGCAAATTACAGGTCAACAGAGTCAGAATTAGATAGGATAGGTTAGGAAAAAAGAAAAGGGTACCAACTCGGGCTGCAGATACCCGCTTAATTAGCCTGTACACGAGTTATCTTTTGCCCGGGTTTCAATGAGCGAATAATTCTTTCTGTGGTTTCAAGATCTCTATATAAAAGCCAAAGACCATCTGTCTATATCGTCAACTAGGCGAAGTGCCCATTCGATTTTCCACCCAATTGACGCTGCGTGGCTTCGAGCACTTTTTTCCTCGTCTAGCAAGGCTACCCAAACACCGATAGACCAGAGGGGTTGCCTTATAATTGCTAGTGGCAGTGCTAATCGCTCTAAACTGGTGAGTGGATTATCTAAACTATCGTTGTAGGCATCAACCATGTTAGATAATCTCTGAATGTAATCATCTGATAACGGGTGTTCGGAAAATTTCAAGCAGGTGAAGTATAATGTCAAAGCCAAATCGTCAATTCGGGTACGCTCACCCATAAAGTCAAAATCGGCAACTAGAACGACATGTCCCTTGTCAAAAAACACATTATTATCCCAGAAATCCCCATGAACCAATTGTCTTGGCAGTTGAGTGATTAGTTCTGATTCCGCGTTAGAAACAAAATCAGCGAGTTGCTCTGCGTTATCTGCTAGCTGTTCTTGCTCAGCCCGAGGGAAATTCCATTTTCGGATACGTTGTGTGCCTTGTAATGTTTTATTTACTACTTTATTCGATTCAATATAATTAGCAAATATTGGAAATTTTGCTTCTGCTGACACTTCAATATCTTGAAGCGTTGTGTGTATCATTCCCAGAACAGGCAGACCAGATTGTACACGCTCCCATGAGTCCATTTTTGTATCACTCTCTACGTAATGTTCTACTTCCAGTAATCGATTGCCAAAAACGAGCCATGGTTGATCGCTAAAAGTTAATAGGGTTTCCGAACAGTTTACACCATGATTTGAGAGTTCACCTCGTACTAGTTGGATATCGGCGAGCCGATTTTCTGTGACATAAGGTCGATAAACTCGGAGCACATATCTGCGATCGGCATCATAGACAAGCAAATTGAGATTGGACGAACCGCCTAGATCAACAAACTTGCTGTCAACGTTGATGCCATAATGATCATATAAAGTTTGGAATAGTTCCAAAGATGGGGTTGCTCGTAGGCCACGTTTCCCTTCAGTTGCATTGTCCATTTCTCTGGCTTTCTCCGTTCATCAATGACTAAATTGATTGTCAGAAATTATTACTATTCTCTTAATTCGGATATGATATAACAAGATTCATCTAAAAATAAAAATTAAATCTTGGTAGTATATTCCTCTGTCGAATCGGGCTTAACATGATCAGTTGAAACATTTGAACTTAGAAAAATGTGGACTGAGTTAGCCAAGATTTGGGACAGCAATGTACATATTCACTATTGCATGGGTGTTTAACCCTTCCTATAACTGTTGTGGTTCTGATACGTCGAAAACCGTAATATCATGGACTATTTTACCGCTTCCCAGATCAATGCAGATGGCGAATAGTTCCATTCCATCCTTGTGCGCTGTAGCTAGCCATATCTGGTTTCCCCAGACTACAAGTGAAGACCAGACTTGGTTGTGGATTGGTATTTTCCAGCGTACATTCCTACTCTCTGTAAACTGGATGGTCAGGTTTTGAGCATCCGATTTACCATCCCCATCTGGCCCACGAAACTGGTTCCAATATCTGCCTTCAACATAAGTTGTTAGGAAAGAGCAATAAGTTGCCAATATCAACATAGTTTTCTCATTCATGGTCTCCTTTATCTGAATCGCTTGCTAAACTTCTATATAGTCGGTCAACTGTTTCCGTAAATTACGAATAGCATTGAATAGATTAGCAATGGTATTTCCCTTTGATTGTATTTATACTTAGAAATTTCGATTTAGGAAAGAACATTCAAGATAAAATATACTGAAATTTATATATCGAAAATTTAAAACTCTTACGCAAATGATTAAAGGGTTAGTAAAAGATGATAACAACGATTGCTTATGCTTGCATTCTTGCCAGTTCTTACACTCAACTTCCATTGTCAGCCGATTGGTCGAAGGTTGAACGAATTGGTGTACCGTCGTACCATTTCGTCGATGTGGAACGCTATCGTTTCTCGGAGCCAAATCTCAAAAACCCTAACTTTTATCCTATACCAACGGCTAAGGTGACAAAGGATAGCTATATGAATGTATTAGATCAGATGGATCTTGCTAATTTGATCACTAATACTAACCGAGGCGAACGAGGTCCCTTTCTATATCTGCCAGTATTGGCTAAATGTGTTCAAACGCAAGACCCTATTTGGGGCAAAGTCATTATCGCCATGCTGAAAAACTATCACCACTCCCTACAAAAAATAGTGGAAGAAAGAAAATGGTTCTGGGACTTCGAATGGCCACCAGTTGCTATGGCTCTATATCGTCACTATTTAATTGAAGGGAAATTAATGAAATCAGACTCCAGCTGGTTTCGTCAAATATGGCTTTACTATTGCCGTAACCTTCACGTTTGGGATTCTGAGCCAACCGAGTGGCGTGGTGGATGTCATCGCTCAATGCCGGAGGGCCTATCCAAGTGGCTAGCAGCGAAGTGGTATCCTGATATTCCAGAAGCTAACCGATGGCGCAATTTAGGTCAAGATAATTTTCGCGACTTTTGGCGCAATAAGGACATTGCTCAGAACGATACCGGCTACATGATGGGCCTCCTAATCATGTTAACCTGTATTAGCGACCAGATTCTAGGGGATGATCGTTACTATACTGATCCAAATATGAAGCGTCTTTGGGACCGCCTGCTGGTTGAGATAACACCTGATGGAGCGATAAACCCATATGGACCTAATGGAGGCTATAATAGTACAGCCGACTTTCGCATATTTACCCTAGAACAAGTAGCACGAAAAACAGGACATGGTCAATATCGTTACGGTGCTCACAAACTCTTTAACTATCTCTCTTATCAACACAAAGATTCGGATAGCTTCGATAAATCCCCCATTACGCCAGCCTGATGGCACTAGCTTGGTTGTTTGCTCAAGATAGCATAGCTCCTGTCCCACCAGAACCAAATTCACTATGGAATAACCGAAATTTGGCCTTACGATTGCCCCATACAAATAAATCAATTACTGACCGCTTGTTGGGTAACGCGTCCCCTCATCCTCAGCGTGGGCACATCTGCTGCAGTTGGGTTATTAGTAATCAAGTTTGGCCTAACAAGCTGATTTTACGTAGTGGTTGGGAAGCCGGAGATTTGTTTGCCTTGATAGAACTACATCCAACTAGTTTCCCCGCAAATCCGGGCGGTATCATGGGCATTAACCGATACGGAGCTCCGTTTACTCAGATTGTTCCTAGTAAGGGCAGTTCTGAAGAAAACAGGTTATTGATCGAAGATTTGGATAATACAGCTTCTAGACGTTACCATTCAGATTCCTTGAGAATTAATGAAGATTGGAAGATGGGTAAAATGCCGGACATCCGATCTGAAGTATCATATTTCGAGGAAACCAAGGAGGCTACTTATGCGCGTATTCGTGTTGAAAACGTAGATGGTTTACCAGTGATTTATGAAAGAGAATTTGTCTTCGTTAAAAACCGATTTTTAGTTACACGCGAAATTGTAGAGTTTGAAGAAGAGTTTCAAGCTATGGTATCTCCTCTCTGAAATACTCAGAACATAGGCCCACAGATAGGCTCTCATTGGGCTAACACCTTTTTGAGCGCTCCGATAGGAGGTAATGGTCGTTTTAGTATGAAATCTACTGCCGTTGATTTGCTCGTCTGGTTCGCACCGCGTCCTGATTGCCAACTTCAGATAATAGATCGCTTAACAATGGATCCGCGTACGAGTGATTGCCCTGCTCAACTTAGATATGTGTGGCAAGGAAAAGCCAAAGCGGGGCAACAAATGGTCTTTACCCAGCTCTATTATCCTCACCTACCCTATCGATTCCGCACTAGTGACAATAACCCAGGAACTAAGGTGGAAAACAGATACGATTTACAGTCCGCTGTCGGTGCGTCTGGCATCTCAGTCTTGCGTGATGATATCGAAGCTACAATCTTGCGTCTAGAATTAGCGGAAGACGAAATAGAGTGGATAGTGTTCAATCCACGGGGCGAGCTTATCAAAGTAGATAATGTAGAAATAACCCATCCCTATGCTCACATAGACAATAAGGCTAATCAAAATAGTAGTAGATAGAAATGGATGATATGGATCACAGAAACTATCATAAGTCTTTCAGAATATAGATTTTCGTCTGGGTTGCCGTTATCTATCCTATTACTTCTACTACTCCTATTACTATTTGTATCAACAGTGGTATACGGTGAAGGGACAGGAAAGAGATCCCTGAACCTCACCGCAGGAGAGTTAACAGCTTCGTTCGATCTTAACCAGAAGGGCGTCATAACATCGCTGCTCCACGAAGAAAGGAATATAGTTTCTCCCGAATGAGGCAGATCAACTCTCCTCAAAGTCGGTCTGCTGAAAGACGGTGTCTCCAGATACTTCGACAATACGGACTTTGAGAATTTCCGGTATGAAGAGACCAGCGGTGGCGTTCGGTTTTACGATGACACTCTGTATGGATTGTATGGAAGGTACCTAAAGGTTGTGACAACAGTCGAATCGCACTATGATGGCGGTTTCTGTTCAAGGCAAAGGTAGTTAACCTGCCCCTCGATTACAGAAGGTTCCACCGGGCTAAATAACCGGCTAAATAACCGGCTAAAAAAATGGCTAAAAAAATCTTATCCCAACACCAAAAAGCGACCGGGCGTTCCATCATTATTGGCCTGCTGTTGATTCCGCTGAGTTCGTTTTGGATCTCGAATTCGGAGATGGTAACAGGGGTAACCGAAATTACCTCAACCTCGCTCCTGATTGGAGCGGTGTTTGTGCTGTTTATACTGGTGTTGGGCAATGTGCTGTTGGAAAAAACAGTTCCCGGATATGCGCTCTCCGGAGCCGAGATGCTGACCATCTTCGTTATGCTGAACATCGGGATGAGCATCAACGGAATTGGAATGTTCGGATTTCTGGTCACCGCCTTGTGCAATCCGTTTTGGTACGCAACCCTTGAGAATGGCTGGCGAGATTTTTTGCCTGCTATTCCGACCTGGTTCGTTCCGCAAAGCAAAAATGCGATTAGGTCCCTCTATCTGGGTGAATCGACCCTTTATCGTGCTGATCATCTCAAAGCCTGGATGGTACCGGTTTTAACCTGGAGCGGATTCACCTTTATTTTGTTGTGGGTCATGCTTTGCGTGAATGTACTCTTACGGAAACGGTGGTTGGAGCAGGAGCAACTTTCATTTCCCATCACCACCCTGCCGGTAGAGATGAGCCTGAGAGAGCGGCAGTTCAGCGATTACCTGAAAAATCGCTATTTGTGGATTGGCCTGCTAATCGCGACCCTGATACAGACCAATAACACGCTGCAATACTACTATCCACAACTTCCCTATATTAAAGTTAAGCCTTTCGATATTGGCCATCTGTTCAGTGAACGTCCGTGGAACGCGGTGGCTGGATTCCCACTTGCCTTTCACCCCTGTGTTATTGGCTTGACCTACTTTATTCCACTCGATATTTCGTTCAGTTGTTGGTTCTTTTTCCTGTTTCGAAAAGGGCAGCAGGTGTTAGCCGCCATTATCAGTACCGGTGGGGGCTCAGTATGGGGACCCTCTGGCCGCTATCCAGCTATCGCTGAGCAGGGGGTTGGTGCGTGGCTGGGATTGGCCTTGCTGGCACTGTGGCTCAGCCGGACACACCTGGCTCAAACCTTCAACCTGGCCTGGACAGGACAACCCTCGGATGAACCTGTTCATGAGCGATATGCATGGCTAGGGGTAGTCTTGGGGATAATCGCTTTGGTTGCCTTCTGTGGTTTCGCCGGTCTTAACGTCATCATCGCTACCGTATTTATACTCCTGTTTCTATTGTATATGATCGGATTGACACGAATCCGTTCCGAAGGCGGTGTCATCTGGAACTTTGGCCCATATATTAATCCACCGCAATTGATGGTCCATCTGGCTGGATCCCGGTTGCTGAATCCAAGAAACCTGACCATCCTGGCCTGTATGCAGTGGTTCAACCTGGATTATCGCTGTGCGGTTATGCCGCACCAACTGGAGTCCCTTCGAATTGCTCATGTCGGAAAGATTAACAGAAGATCCATGTTCGGCATTATCGTGTTAGCGACGATTGTCGGTATTGTGTCGGCCTACTGGAATGTCCTGAGGATGTATTATATTAAAGGGGCGGGCACCCCATACGTTAACCTTTGGCGGACAAACATGGGATTGATTCCATATCGTCAACTGGGGGCATGGTTAGACTTCCCAACCGATAGCGGGCTGGCCAGTTTACCTTTCATTGGTGGAGGGATGCTGGCGACCTTCTTTTTGATGTTCCTGCGAACCCATCTGCTGTGGTGGCCGATTCATCCGATCGGTTATGCGGTCGGTCACAGCTTTATAATCGATCTAATTTGGACACCGATGTGCGTCTCCTGGTGCCTTAAAAAGCTGATTCTTCAATATGGTGGTATCCGTGCATACCGAAAGGCGATGCCCTTTTTTATTGGCCTGTTATTAGGCGATTACCTGAGCGGTTGCGCTTTTAGCCTGGTTGGCGTCATCCTCGACATTCCGATGTATCGAGTCTTTCCTAATTAAACCGACCACTCAACACGGTAGCTAAAGATTCCCAATTCGTCTCACCGGCCTAACTGAGTTCCTAGAAACTATTGTATATTTTTGTCATATAGAGTCGCTGGAAGGCTACCGGTACCCGCGCAATAGATCCTTTGCGAGACCATTCACTAGGACATATGGCTGAACAGAGTTGCTATCGGTTTTTTGGAACTATTGTTGTAATTTCCGTCACTCCCTTAGATTAAACAGCAGTTTTTAACAAAAAACCTAAACCAAATCAATATTTCTACGTTATAATTTCCGCGGGGTTCAAACTTTGGGGTATTATTTAGCCTAATTGAGCCGTTCCGTTATTTTTTGGTGGTGAGCTTATAAAATATGATTTAGTTAAGTTCACCACAATACCATGTTAAGTTATATTGAGAGGGAATGTGGATACTGATTTTGATAGAAGTTTTTTCTTGTCAGGGATATTTGATTTGACGTTTTCTCTTTGTATGTTGAAGGAAAACGACCTTGAAAACTTTTGCACAGCTCAATCTTATTGAGCCACTTTTACGAGCTGTTTCGGCTCGTAACTACGAGACTACAACACCAATCCAAGCGGAGACAATTCCGCCACTTCTCGCAGGTCGAGATGTTCTCGGTTGTGCCCAAACCGGCACCGGGAAAACGGCTGCTTTTGCCCTACCGATTCTGCAGCATATTACAGAGCGACCTAGCCTCAGTAAACGCCCATACATTCGAGCCCTGGTTCTAGCCCCAACCCGCGAGTTGGCAGCACAGATCGGCTCTTCTTTCGAGGCGTATAGCCAGTTCTTAAAGACTCGCCAGACGGTAATTTTCGGTGGTGTCCGAGCCAGCAGCCAGATCCAAGCCCTAAAGCGTGGCGTCGACGTTCTGATCGCAACGCCCGGCCGGTTGCTGGATTTGCAAGGACAGGGATTCGTCGATCTGAATCAGGTCGAATTTTTTGTTTTGGATGAAGCCGACAGAATGTTAGATATGGGTTTTATCAATGACATTCGACGGATTATCGAATTATTACCGGAGCGTCGTCAAAACCTACTCTTTTCGGCCACTATGCCACAGAGTATTGCCAAGTTGGCTGACTCGGTTTTAGACCAACCATTCCGTTTCCAAGTTGCGCCTCAGGAGTCGGTGATTCGGGAAATTCAGCAGGAGGTCATGTTTGTCCAACAGTCAGACAAGCGTCATCTGTTGATTCAGATCATTCGGCAAGGCCAAATCGGGCAGGCGATTGTATTTATGAGAACGAAACATCGTGCTAACCGTTTGGCTCAGCAACTCAACAGAGCTAAAATTAATGCAACCGCAATTCACGGCAATAAATCTCAGGCGGCACGTGAACGGGCACTTCTTAGTTTCCGCAAAGGCCAAACCCAGATTCTAGTTGCGACCGATATCGCCGCCAGAGGGCTAGATATTGATGGTGTGAGCCACATCTTTAACTTCGATCTACCAAACGAAACGGAGAGTTACGTCCATCGGATTGGCCGTACCGGGCGAGCCGGTAGATCCGGGATAGCAATTGCTTTCTGTGCTCCTGAGGAATACGATTACTTAAAGAGCATTGAGGAGATGATGGGGATTCAAATTCCTACTTCCAAAACGGATCAAGGCTGGGATCGACAACCACCCGCCACCATGGAAGATAAAGAAGATAAACCGGTAACCGAAAAGCGGGTTGAGCCAAAACCGTTCTCAGCCCAGCAAGGACCTAAACCTGAGCAAGGACCTAAACCTGGACGAAATCGAGGAAGACGAAAGTCAACGCGTTTCCAACGTAAAGGGCCGTTGGCCAGTAAGGCGGCTAAATCACAACTGCAATTCACCACTGGTTAGCTCTTAACCTAATCAGAGTCAGAGAGGCCGACCGGAATTCTCCGTCGGCCTTTTTTGTTAGCGACAGAAAAAGCCGACTGTCTACCTGTGCAGGAAAAGATAATCAAGAGTAGTGAAACTTGTCAGCTTGATTATGGCAGGCGCTGTAACCGGCATTTCTCGGGGACGGAATACACCATACCCGTTCGACGGGAACCAATTATAACAGGAGGTAGAGTGACTGTCTCTTTACTTCTGTCTCTGGCTCGAAACTTCATCTAATCGCTACCAATGGCGGTCCAAACCTAGAAATAGCACCTATATGCTGTTTCCCTATTTCTTTCCAACCTTTCCTAGCCTCGACACGGCACTATATCTCACCCGCCAAGCGGCTTTATCCAGATTGATTTAGTCACAACTTTACCCGCTTTTAATTCTACTATCTGCTACGGCTAGATGCCGAGGATCCGGTGCCCCTTCAAATTACTTCTCCTCACTCCCTGTTATGTTAGCAAAGGGGCTATATTGTTCCTTCATCTATAATGGATACCCCGTTTGTTCAAGGGTAGACATAATAAGAGTAGTCTGGTATGATGATAGAAGGTAGCCTAAGATGGCGTTTGGGATTGGTGGCTTGTGGGTTTATTGCCGGGATGATATCAGGACGGTTTTTGAACATTCTAGCACGTGCTGATACTTCCGGAGAAGAAGAAGTCGCAAGGTTTAACAAAAGTCAAACAGTATTGTATGTCAATCGTTGTATGTTCATCGCAAGTTGCAGATCTGAACAGATCGAGACCGATGAACCGGTTCTGGTTGCACTGTTTTAGAGAACCTTCGATCCGTCGCGATTCCACTGAACGGATCGGTGAGATTATCTCAATCACGAAAGGATCAGAAATGAAACGTAGATTTCTTAGTTCGGTTTTAATACTGGTAATTTTTACAGTTGGATTTAGCGTAGTCGGTTCTGCGGAAGATCAAAATGCCGTTGAGTCGACTCAGACCGAAAATCAACAAGTTGCAATGGAGGCCAACATCGTGACGAAAGTTTTTCTTCCCATTGCGCTTGCCGTTATTATGCTCGGTATGGGATTGAGCTTGACGGCCGACGATTTCAAAAGGGTCATGATCTATCCAAGAGCGACGCTTCTCGGGATGCTAAATCAACTGATCTTGCTACCGATCATCGCTTTCGTTTATGCGAAGATCTTTCCGTTAAGTCCCGAATTGGCGGTGGGATTAATGATTTTGGCCGTCTGTCCGGGAGGTGTTACCTCTAATCTGATCAGCCACGTTTCCAAAGGTGACACTGCCCTCTCGATCACTTTAACGGCCATCAGCGGTGTGATCACGGTGATCACCATCCCGTTTATCCTGAGCTACTCGCTAGAACATTTCATGGATGGAGGACAAAACATTTCGTTGCCGATCGGAAAAACGATCATTCAGATCTTCGTCGTCACGGTTATTCCCGTCTCAATCGGAATGTCGATCCGATCCCTAGCAGAAAACTTTGCCAATAAAATGGGCAAACCGGTAAAAATCATATCGGTAATTTTCTTCGTTTTGGTACTGATTGCGGCAATTCTATCGGAGAAAGATGATCTGCCCGAGATGTTCAAACGGGTTGGAATCGCCGCCTTGGCGCTCAACGTCACAACAATGCTGTTGGGATTTCTCACCTCCCGGCTGACGAAACTGGATCTGCCACAGTCAATTACGATCTCGATCGAATCGGGCATTCAAAATGGAACGCTAGCGATCGTAATTGCCACAAGTATTTTGAACAATACTCAAATGTCGATCACGCCGGCAATATACAGTTTACTGATGTTTGTGACGGGTGGATTTATGATGTTTTATTTCGGAACGAAAAACAGTGATT
>JASMLX010000155.1 GCA_030748495.1 Candidatus Poribacteria bacterium
ATTACAGGCTAAGGCGGAAGCCGCTCAAGCGGAAGCGGAGGAGGCCAACCAAGCCAAGAGCCAGTTCCTATCCCGTATGAGTCACGAGATCCGCACCCCGATGAACGGTATTCTGGGTTACCTGAGCCTGATTCCGCAACAGCGATTAGAGGAGGCCGATCGTCAGGATGTGCAACAGGCCATCGACTCCAGCCTGCATCTGCGACAGGTGGTCAACGAAATCCTGGACTTCTCCCGCCTGCAAGCCGCTGAGATCAGCTACCAGACGGTGGCCTTTGATCTGGGCCAAACCTGCCGACAGGCGCTGGACATGCTGAAGCCGCTGGCCGAACAAAAAGGGATCCGGCTGCAGTTGGCCTGGCCGCCCCAACTGGAGGCCAGGCGAAGCGGGGATCAGCCGCGGGTGAAACAGGTGCTGATTAACCTGGTCGGCAACGCCATCAAGTTCAGTGACCATGGTGAGGTGCGGCTGCAGGTAGCACCAGGGGAGGGAGATCGGCTGCGCTTCGAGGTTATCGATCAGGGACCCGGTATCGCCCAGGAGCAACAACAGCGGTTGTTTGAGGCCTTCAGCCAGCTGGATGAGAGCCACACTCGTCGCCATGGAGGAAGCGGCCTGGGCTTGACCATCAGCCGGCAGTTCGTGCAAGGGATGGGCGGGCAGATGGGGGTTGAAAGTCAACTGGGGCTAGGCTCCACCTTCTGGTTTGAGTTGCCGATGGCGGTGGTTGAAATGGAAGCCGGTATAGAAGCAACTCCAACCTCGGTCGTAACCGAGGACGCCACCGAGCTGGACTTGAGCGGTAGGAGAGCTCTGGTGGTGGACGATGAAGCGGTCAACCGACTGCTGGCCGGCCGCCTGCTGGAGGGGTTGGGTTGTCAGGTGGAGCAGGCGGTTGATGGACAGCAGGCGCTAGACAGGTTCCAGGTCGGGCGCTACGATCTAATTCTGATGGACCTGCAGATGCCGGTGATGGACGGTTATCAGGCCAGTCGGCAAATACGACGACTGGAGCAGGAGCAGGGGATAGAGGAACGGATACCGATCCTGGCAGTGACGGCCAGTGCCTGGGGAGAGGTAGAGGAACGGTGTCGGCAGGCCGGTATAGACGCCTATATCAGCAAACCGTTCCGGCGGGAGGAACTGCTGGAGGAGATCCAGCGCCGGCTTAGGCCGAGACCCCACTCCCGGCTGGAGGCGGAGGTAGAGACTGAGGATCTAGTCGTACCTGAGCCGCCAGCAGAGACCGGGCCGTCAATCGAGGCGGTAGCCCTGTTCCAGCCGGATCAATTGATGGAGTTGGGCGGGCCGGAGATGGTAGAGGAGATCATCGCCCTGGCTGTCACTAATATTGGACGGGATATGGGGGATTTAGCCCAGGCCATCCAGGCCGAAGATTGGTCACAGGTCAGAAGGTTGAGCCATCGCATGAAAGGAGCAGCGGCCAATAGTGGGGCTCAACGGATGTCAGCCATGGCGGCCAGGATGGAAGATCAAGCCGAGGTCCAGGCAGCAGGCCAAGTAAAAGAGCTCTATCCGCCACTGGTAGAGATCTGGCAGCAGACACAGACGGCCATGCAGGACTGGTTGGCAGAGATATCGGTCTGAGTAGTAATTTGTTAGTATCAACCAGCCAGAAGAGCTTAATGTGTGATATTGCCATCTTACCTATCAGCTTTTTTTGCTGGCGACGCTGATATTTCCACTAAACTGCCTCCACTCTCGACAAACAGTCAGGCCGCTACGTACTGCCCGTCACTACAATTCTGACAGTTGTACTTCTCGCCCCTCTTTCGCACTTGTTACGGCTCCAAAAACCATAGACATCGACTTCAAATTATCTGCCGCATTACACTCAGGTTGGCGATCTTCTTGAAGCGCGCGGACAAATTCATTAAGAACAGGATTCGGACCGTCAACTTCATCAAGTTCGATCTGTTCGCGAATTGGCGGATTCTGCTTATGCTGGAGCGTATAAAAGAGATCGAACCCTTCCCAACTCAATGTCCCCTGAGGACCTTCATAACGCCACTCACCATTATGTCCAGCAGGTACATGCCCCATCGTACACCCAATTCCACGGTGTGTGGCAACAATCCCATTATCAAATTTAAAAACAATGATCTGACACGCATCACCCTGATGCCAACCCCATGGCAGATTCCATGTAATTGCATGTGCGCTGACGGGATTAGCATTGAGTGTATAGCGCATCATATCAAAATGGTGAATACCCATATCCGTCAGAAACATGTAAGGTTCAGTAACATAGTGGCTACCTGGGCTATCTGCCCAGTTCACATAAAGCGAAACATCCAGTTGTGCTACATCGCCAACTTTTTTGTCTTCTAACAACCGTCGGGTCGTGCGCGGTAGGGAATTAAAACGATAGTTCTGCGTAATCATATGTTTTACATTAGCTCTTTTACCCGCTTCCACAATACGCTTGGCTGCTTCAAAATCACTACTAAGCGGCTTCTCACCCAAAAGATTAAGACCCGCATCAAAAGTCTTCATCGCAATGATCTCGTGGACAGCAGGAGGCGTAACATCCACAACAAAATCAGCTTCGATAGTAGATGGAATATCGCTGAGATCCTCATAAATCAGATCTCCGGACACGCCGCGGGCCTCTATTGCCCTCCGTCTATTTTCCTCAGAAGGTTCTACAAATGCAACCAATTCAACTTGGGGATGTTCTTCACAAGCCGATTGCCAATGATGTGCCCGGCCTCCAAGGCCAACAAGAATTGCTTTCATCAAATGCTCCTATCAATTTGTTTTTCTATTATTCCCCTTCTTTTAGAAGGGGGTTGGGGGAGGTATTCTAAAAAATATCACACTCTGCATCTGCCCGGATTAATCGATCCACACCTTCCTTGCGTCCCGGACTAATATTGTGCTCCATACCCACAATGCCCTTACAATCCTTCTTACGTAAATGATTAAAAACATCTCTGTAATTCATCTCACCATTGGTGGGTTCTTCGCAACCGTATTGTTAACAGTGAGATATGAGCTCCAATACTTTGTGTGTTTTATTGTATATTATGCAACTAATCGCTGTCGAACTTTAATAAAAAATGACGACTATCTTGGAACAGTATGATAAGTTATTAAATCTGATTGTGAAGGCTATGTATTTGCCCAATAAGGGGTATTTGCCCAATAAGGAAGGGGTCTAAAATATCCTGTATGATCTGAATTGCTGCTAGATGGTGCGTACTCTCTGCTGGAACGGTATATATTTTTAGATATTAATCCTGTCCGGGGTATCGAGGGAGGCCAACCAATCCGCACTAATTGGTGCCCTTTTTTCAAGTCTCCTCTCTTATGACGTTTGACTTTCGGTCTAGTGATAAGGCAAGCCAAAGTTCCTTGCCGTCTTGTCTTAGAATCAGGTTTTTCCAGATAATGACGAGATCCAAGTTCAATGTTTCAACTCAATTAAAATGATTCTCTATACTATAATATGCTGTGTGATCCTGTTGGTCATTGGATGGGCCGGCCTTGAAATATTTAATTCAATTGGTCTTAATTCCAGTGAAGTCAAGGGGTCGTGGAGACGTGGTGTTCTAATTTTAATTCTTTTGGTAGCGATTCCACTGATAGTCTTGACCTTTATCGGTTACTTTGGTGCAGACTTCTTACTTGACAAGATAAAGGAAGAGATGGGAAACGCAGCTAACCCTAATCCTAACAACCGATAACCTCTCTTTCCTGACTTAATCAGGCGGGTGCTAATCAATCCCCAATGGTTGGCAGCTTTTTCCCCAATTCCCCCGTCTGGCTAATTCCACAAATACCTTAGATGCCCAAATAGCGAAAGAATAAAATTTTAGGAGAAGCAAATGGACAATACCGAAGAGTATATAGAACAGTATAAAAATAGACTGGAATCTTTGTCGCAGTTTATCGAGAAAAAGCAGTACCCTGACAACTTGGATGAACAATTGACGGCTTTGGAAGACGATGGATTAATGAAACTCTACCGGGAATTACGGCAGAAGGCGGCGGCAAACCGCTACCGGCCAATTTATCATTTTACCGCTTTCAACTGGATTGGAGACCCCAATGGCCTCTGCTACTGGCAGGGGAAGTATCACTGTTTTTACCAAGGGCACCTGCCTGGCATGAGGGGCGTGTGCTGGGGACACGCGGTGAGCGATGATCTGGTCCATTGGCAAGACCTCCCTTTTGCCTTTGCCCCCGATGAAACTGATCTTTCCTGCTTTTCTGGTCAGACCTGGGTGGAAGAAAAGCGGGTTATCGCCATCTACCACGGTAAGGGCAAGGGGAATTGTATCGCTGAATCAAGTGACCCTTTACTACTGAACTGGCGGAAAAATCCGAACAATCCGGTAATCCCAGATGGTCAACCGGACGAGGAGGGGTATCCCTACCGGGTTTTTGACCCTTGCATCTGGAAGGAGGAAGACGGTTACTATTCGTTGGCTGGAACCTCCCGAGGTTTTCCCAGAGAAAGGCGCCAGACCTGCGACCACCTTTTTTACTCCAAGGACCTGATACATTGGGAGTACCTCCATCCGTTGGTGGAAGACGGCTTTTTCTGCACCATGGGAGACGACGGTGCCTGCCCCAACTTCTGGCCGGCGGGTAACGGCAAACACGTTCTGGTTCTTTTCAGTCACCGCACAGGTTCACGCTACTATGTTGGGGAATATGATAAAAACACTCACAAGTTTCAGATAGATTATCACAGGTACTTTAGCCACAACGGTACTATTGGCCAGGGCATAGGCACTCCCACTACGACCGTGGATCACAAGAAAAGAAACATCACCATTTTCAACTACCACGAAGGGTTCAAAGACCAGGATCCTCAGCTAGGTCTGGGAAGCGGAGTATTCTCTTTACCTCTAATCATGAAAGCTAAAGATCGCTTTCCGGTAAACGATAGACCCTATAGCGAACTGGAGGCTCTGAGGTTCAATCCACTGCGGATCAACCCGGCTCCCGAAGTGGAGGCTCTCCGCTTCAATGGGGAAAAAATAGAGAACCTGGAAGTACAAGCTAACCAGGAGCTAATATTGGAGGGAATTGCCGGTAAAGCAATAGAGATCAAGATAGAGATGAATATCCGCCAGGCTCGTGAAGCCGGCTTCTATGTGCTGCGTTCGCCGGCAGGAGAAGAGAAAACTAAAATATCGGTGATGAATGTTTTTCACGGTAAATTCCCCGATTCTTTATTGATTGATACGACCCAATCCTCGTTGCGGACCGACATTTCGTCCCGCCCCCCGGAAAACGCGCCGCTTCCTCTGCGGCAAGATGGTATAGTTGAGCTGAGGATTTTCATCGACCGCAGTATGGTTGAAGTCTTCGCTGACTCTCAGCAATTCGCTGCCGTTCGGGTTTGTCCGCAACGGGAGGATAGCCGAGGTGTGTCTATTTTTGCCAAAGGGGATCGTATAATACTAAACTCTCTGGAATGCTGGCAGATGAAGGCGATCTCTCCAGAACTGGAATTTCGGCAAGGAGACTAAATGGAAGAAATCAAAATGTCTGGTAGATCGCTAAGAGTATCGATAGGTAACCGCAGAGGAAGGGTAAATAGCCCCTAACCCTGGATTTAAGTGATAGATTCTACAGGTGGGGTAAGAGATAGAAATTCTTCCACCACTTAATATCACTTAATATACTCAATGAACTTAATACACTGGCAATAATGAAAGCATTTGGGATGATATTTATATATTTAATATAGGACTTTGGTAAGATGATGAACACAGGACTCAAAATCAATTGGTCGGCTATTCCACAAGCTGAATTTCTAACTGGCGACGCCTATGTGGCTTATCGTGACCCGGCTGGTCACTATCACGACGGGTTGTTCCGTGTCTTTCACACCTGTGTTCTGCATGAAACTGACGGTTACTATTATTCTTTTGTGGCCGTGACTGAAAGCCGAGATTTGATCAACTGGACCGAATCTAGAATTCTGACCCCCAAAGACCACCGATTAAACTATTCTAGTCCAGGCAACGTAATCCGCTATAATGATGAATGGGTCTTGTGTTTCCAGACCTATCCGATGAATCAAGCCAACCAAAGTTTCGGTGATCAAACAGCACGAATTTTCACCGTGCGGAGCGCTGATCTGGTTAATTGGTCTGAACCGGAACTCATCAGGGTTAAGGGGCCGGATGTTCCAGTAGAAGAGATGGGGCGTATGATTGACCCCTATCTGGTAGAGGATAAAGATGTGCCAGGCAGATGGTGGTGTTTTTACAAACAAAATGGGGCCAGTATGTCTTACAGCGAGGATTTGCAGAATTGGACGTATGCAGGTCGGATAGATTCTGGTGAGAATGTTTGTCTACTTTTGGATAATGATGAATACGTCTTATTTCACTCGCCAGAAAATGGCATCGGAGTTAAACGATCTAAAAACCTGAAAGATTGGAGCGATCACCAACACCTGACCCTGGGCCAGCAGGAATGGGAATGGGCGGCCGGGCGGCTAACCGCCGGGCACTTCTTAGATTTGCGGCATATAGCCGAGATAGGCAAGTTCGTCATGTTTTTCCACGGTTCAGTCTCCAGAAAGATTCAACCCAAGGAGACGCACGGTAATGCTTCATTGGGCTTAGCCTGGAGTGACGATCTGCTACATTGGGATTGGCCAGCAAAATCGTGACTCCGATTGGCATGACGACACTACTCCTTCTCTCTTGTCTACTCGTTTTTCTGACCTCACCCCTGTATCCAGAGGCCTCGGCTCGGCAACACGGCAATCCGGAACGGATTCTCTGTGAGATCTATATCGGTGGCCGAACCTGAGGTTGGACCATCAATCATTTTGCCGCGGCGGTCGAATGATTCTACCAGCGGAAGAGGGAAGACAAAGAATAAAGAATATATGGGAGGAGCAAGATGCGCTAGGGCTGTCGCCGTATTCGATACAGTGCTTTGATACTGCTCCCGGGCAGGAAGATCGAGAGATAATCTGTTTGACGGTGTTATCGTCCGGCTAAAATTATCTCTTTCACAAATGCTATGGGGTGATAATTTTTGTGATTGTGAACAACAACTTCATCGTTTTTTTCAACATGATTTCAGCGGGGAAAGAGGTCCTGGCTAAATCGTTGGTCCAATACGATTACCCTAACAGCCAAATTCAAAATTATTGACAACTTGAGTTGCCAATTCCAAGGTTTTTTGCCCAAAAGCCAACATTTTTTGGAGCTCTCTGAAGATTCCCGCGATATTAAGAGCCTACCCTCAGCGCCTTAGAACCCTCTAGGTTAGATGGCGAAGTCGCTAACAAATTCGCGCCGAATGTCTGAGGAAACAACCGCCTGTTCTTTATAGTTAGGGTGGTCTGTCGTCAGATAAAGATCGACACTTTCATCTTTGAGCAATTCGATTTGCTCCGGTGAAAATTTGAACGATACATACTGAACCGCTGCAATCCGGTCATCTCTGGAGCGCCCTGGCTCAAAAATGGCAGGGATCTTTTCCTTACCTATCTGGATGGAGACATGCTCGTCCAGCCCGATCAATGAATCCAAAATTGCCCGGATTTGATCCATTTGGATAATTTCGACAAAAACGGTAGCCGCTAAATGGTTAGGCTCTGGAATTAACCCATTGTAAACGTCGATCTCTTCTTGGATTTTATCATCGTGTACGATCCGTTCTACCCGACACATCTCTTGAATCTGGGAACGGACAGTCTCCCGATTTTCAAACAGGAGGGTTACTTTATCTCCCACTGAGACCCGCCGTCTCTTTTTTAAAGCGATAATATGCTTCTGAAATTCCGGTCGTTCTTTTTCGTAGGTAGCGATATCTTTAATGTCCTGAAGTGTTAATTTTTCCACAATTGATTCCTTGGTTCTATTATCAGTGATTTAAGCTTGATAGGCTTCCCAAATTAGAAGGATTGGATGGACAGCCTTTTTACCAATCCCTTTTTCAATTTGCAACTGAGATAGTGGGCAGTCAGAAACAATTAGATCCGGCTTAGCCTTCTCAATACCGTTGAATAGTTTTTGCCCATATTTCAATGAAAGTTCGTAGGTTTCCTTTTGCAGGCCCCAAATGCCGTCAAAGCCGGAACACCTGTCAACCATTTCCACAGTTGTCTCGGGTAACAATCGTAACAGGTTGCGAGATTGATAACCGATATTCTGGTTTTTTAAGTGACATGGATAATGGTAGGCAATCTGGCCAAAACCTCTTTTGAAATCCAGATCCAGTTTTTTAGCCCGGTGCATGTTCATCAGATATTGGCAGAGGTCGTATGTATTTTCGGCGATCGCGGTGGCTCTGGGGTCCTCTACCAATAGCGTATATTCCTCTTTTAGCATCATACTGCAAGTTGGGCTGGGTATGACAATCTCGTAACCATCTTCGACCACACGATGCAGCAGGTCCAGATTCCGGTTAACTTTCTTCAATGCCAGGTCATAATCCCCGCCGTGCAGGGCAGGAGCGCCACAACACACTTGGTCAGGAACAATGACCTCCACTTGGTTTCGTTCCAGCACCTCAATTGTAGCCCGGCCCACGTCCGGATAATTATAATTAACAGTACAAGAAAAGAAGAGGGCTACCTTACCGTTGCTCTCGCCTTGATCTGTTGGGGCGGAGACCGTGGTTGTCCGCTGGCGGAACCATTGGTCAAAGGTCTGTTTATGATACTTGGGCAGGTTCCGTTCACGGTGAATACCAACGACTTTTTCGGTAATGGTACGGCTAAACTCGTTGTTGTTAGCCCAATTGGTCAGAGCGGGGAACTGGTTGCCAAGTCTACCCACCTTTTCCGGATCAATCAGGAATCGGTGTTTCTGATCTTTCTCTCTCTTCCAGGCTAACTTTGCACGTTGCATCAGGCGTGGGAAGTCTATTGCCCATTCGTGTGGTGGTACATATGGGCACTTGGGATAACAGAGCTTACACTGGTAACACAGATCGACAACCTTCTCTTTTTCCGGTTGTGTCATCCCTGAGACTTCGTCACCATGTTCATCCACAAAATCGAACAGAACAGGAAACGAGTCACACAAATTAAAGCATAGTTGGCAGCCGTAACAAATGTCGTAGACCCTTTCCAATTCGGTATCTAGATCTTGTAAGTTCCAATATTTCTCTTCAGTCGTTTTATAGGTCATGGTTAGTCTTCTTACCTAGATGAAATCGGATAGAAAAAAAGAAGGTGGACGCTTCATCCGAAGGATGGCACATCCACCTTTTCACTTCTCTGTTTGATGACCGTTCGATGAGGTCAATAAGAGAGCTACAACAGGGGGCGAATCGGCTACTGTTCGAGTTCGTCCAGACCTTTCTGGAAGCGATTAGCATGTGAGCGTTCGGCACGGGCCAATGTTTCCATCCATTCAGCGATTTCATCGAACCCTTCGTCTCGAGCGGTCTTAGACATTCCCGGATACATCTGGGTATACTCGTAGGTTTCCCCTTCGACGGCAGAAGCCAAATTCTTTTCTGTATCACCGATCGGCATGTCAGTACATGGGTCACCGACTTCAGCCAGGTATTCCAGGTGCCCGTGAGCATGGCCGGTTTCGGCTTCAGCTGTATCGCGAAACAACCCACCGATGTCTGGGTATCCTTCGATGTCAGCCCGGCGCGCAAAGTAGGTATAACGACGGTTGGCCTGAGATTCGCCAGCGAAGGCCTCTTTCAAGTTGTCGTGCGTTTTAGATCCGTTTAATTCTGCCATCTCAATCTAATCAGACGCAATTCCGATAGGTTGCGTCTGCCTCCTTCTGGTAATGGCTCCGGGGAGCCTCATTATTAGTAATCATTCCTATCATTGGCTTGGCTAGTATACTAAAGCTAAGAAATAAAGTCAAACAAATATTAGGCTCTTTCCTGATCGGCTCGATTTTTCTGACAAGCGACACAACTGCCGTGAAAGTCGAGTTGATAGTGAGAGATCTGAAAGTCGGTCTCCCAATTAAAATGAGACTCTAAATCTCCGAGTTGCGACTTAGGAATATCCTCGATACGGTCGCAGTACTGGCAGAATAGGTGGTAGTGGTCCTGAATATCGGCATCGTAACGGAAAAGGCCTCTATGCTCGAACTTTTTGATCAGCACCAGTTGCTCTAATACATCCAGGTTTCGGTAGACGGTCCCCAAACTGATTTGCGGTAGGTAACGGCGAACGGCAGTGTAGATCTCCCTTGCGGTCAGGTGATGGTCTGCTTGCCGTAGCTCGTTTAAGATAGCTTGACGTTGTTGGGTTAGTCGATAACCACGACTATTTAATTGGGAGTGAAATCCTTTTTTCACCAGTATTGCTCTCCGTTAAGACAAATTATAAAACAAATTGACTAATATCGCAAACTGGAGATTGGCAACCAAATCCCTTGGCATTGGCGACTGAGGGTACGTTGGAAGTGTTCGTCCCGCCCCAAAACATCGACACTAATCTGTTTCCGGTTTAGAACAGCCAGGACCTGTTGTGTCGAGGCCTCGCCGGTGGCGTATTCATCGGTGACAAGTATAAAACGGCGAGCGGTTTGTGGTCGGAACTGGACCTCGTTAGCCGCTTGGATCAGGGCATCCTTGGCTTTTTCACTGCCTCGGCAGCGAATCTTTTTCAAGGCCTTTTTTATTTTAAGAATAGACTTGGTCTGGGCTGTGATTTCAAAATCCCAGCCAACGACAGAAAAGCCTTGATGATCTCGAAAAGCCACTATTCCCACCGTAAAGTCAATTCCGTTTTCTTCCAGGAGGTCTGTCATTTGGGTTAGATGCAATCTCACCGATTCGATGTCGTTTTTCATGCTCTGGCTAGCGTCGATGATAAAGACTAGATCCAGTTTTTGTTTTGAGGTCGTTGCGACTATATGACGCCCAATCTTGGCCAGGACCAGATCGGAGGACGTCATCAGCGGCAGATCTGCCGCTGGCGTTCGGATGGACAGTTGAGGGGGCGGTCGTTTGACAGACCGAACGATAGGCCTAACTCGACGGATCTCAACTGCAGCCTTCTGTTGCTTTTCGGCTTGCGTTATAGGTCCAATGGTCGTGTCGGCAGTACCGAGTGGAATATCTGACACCGTCAATGATGTCGAATTCGGGGTTAGACTTAGTAACGGCTGAAACTGCCGAGTCTTAACGGTTGGAGGTGGAACGGGAGCAGAAGCTAACATTGGTGTCGAAGGATCGGGCAAGGTCAACTTCAACTGTCGAACCGGTGTTACCCTTCGCCGACGAATTGAACTTCGCTTCTGCGACCCGGGGAGTAGATCTACTTCAATCAGATTCCAATCTACAATCCTGTTGATCGGTTGGTAGATCAAGGCTAAAATTGAGAATAGAAGCAGGTGAATCAGTATCGATCCAAGAAGCGGTCGATGAACAGCTGAACTCAAAATGCCAGTCTTCGGCCTCCGTTCAATATGGTCACAAAGCTTGTCAGTCTAAACCGGGGCCAATCGAGACCATCAGGTCTTAGCCCGTACTATCATTTGGGATAACCTTCTGCTAGCTGGCCTTTGGTATTTAAGATTAGTTATACCAGAAGCATGGAAGGCGCAAAACGCCGAGTGGGCCGGCGACTTCTGAACCGATTACAAGGTACCCGTTGAAACGCCTTTGTCAATCAAGATCAAATAGAAGACTTCAACTGATAAAACGCTAATAGCCTACACTAATCTGGTAATTTCGTAAAGTGTTTTTTTATGCTTTAACCTTAGGCCAAACAGTTTAGGTAACTTGATTTTTATCTGTCCAAATGCTACAATGTCCAGCCAATTAATGCAATTTTTGAGTCGAATGGAGGCGGGAAATTTACCGTCGTCAAGAGTCAGTGATAGAGGCAGTTCCAGGGAGCTAACGATGAAACGCAGATTTAATCTGATATGGGGAATCTTATTGTGTTGCTTAGTAATCGCCATCGGAGCCCGGAAAGGTTTGGCCGTTGGATACCTCAAGTTTGAGCAAGAGTTTGGCGGCAAGGGAAGCTCCAATGGCCGGTTTAGTAATAAAATTCATCTTACGTTCAGCTATGATGGAGAAATATATGTAAGTGATACCACGCACAAGTGTGTTTATCTGCTAACTACTGATGGAGAATATAAGTCGCAGATCTCCAATACCACTCTGGGTGGAAGTGTCATTCTAACTAATCCAAACGATATTGCGGTCGATCGAGAAAAAAACATCTATGTCGCTGATACAGCACTGCATCATATTGCTGAAACCGATAATCCAAAAATTTACCGTTATGCACCTTGCGTCCATAAATTCACGTCCGACGGAACTTTCCTGGTCACCTATTATATTACTAATGTCGATTCTAAATCCTATAAATTGGCCCCCTCACCGGTTAGCTTGATGGTTGATAACGAAGGCAAATCCGCCTTTGCTATCAAACTGAGTGGTTTTAATCGTGAGTTGCGGATTGATGTTGACCGTCTAGGCCAACTCTATGTGTTGGATCCATACAAGGGTAAATCGAGCATACCAAGTGCCTTCATTCATAAATTCTCGATTGATGGGGAGAAGATTCTCTCTTTTGCCAGCTATGGTCAAGACAACGGTGAACTGGATAAAGAGGCTTCTGACCTGGTATTGGACAATGACGGCAATGTGCTGATTGCCGATACCAATAACCACCGAGTGGTTAAATTCGATCCCGACGGTAATTTTTTATTGAATATGGGTGGTGGTCGCCGAGGGCGAGGTAACGGCGAATTTACTAAGCCGCTGACTTTAGCCGTCTTAGCTGATGGCACAGTGCTAGTCAAAGATGCCAGTCAGTTTAAGCGACATCTAGGGGGAATTCCCGCTGGCGGTGCTTTGACGCTGGTTTCACCAGCCGGAGTTGGATTAGCGGATCTCCTCTCAGATCCGCTGCATCCCGAAAGAGACCTACTCGGTCGAAACACCATCTTTCCAGACCTGCCTTTGAACGATATCGCTGGCAGTGACCTTCTAGATCGCCGGTTGCGATTACTGGAAGAGTCCGAATATCTACGACTTTATGAAACTACCATGTTAGCCGACGAAGCGGAAAATAAAGCTGAAGCCGCAGAAGACCTAAAGGCGGCGGCTGTTCGGGCGACAATTTATCACCGCATTATCGGCCGGGTTCAGAAGTTTGATAGCTACGGCAACTACAAAGGACGTACCATTTACCAGGTTAACAAACAGAGCGAAAAACATCACGACCTATCATTTCTAGATCTGGACTCAATGGGGCATCTTTACATGAGAGATGGCAGTGAACTGACAATCCGAAAGTATGCCATTGAAGGATTTACCATTAAACCGTCGCAAATGAACGCTGTCTATAAAACCAATGTCAATACTTACGATAACGAATACATCGAAGACTACGAGGATTTAGATCTGAGACCCGACCTGAAGCACAATTCTAGCCAGTTTCGGAGTGGGGCTAATCTGTTTTGGAACTACGATCTATCAGAACGAACCAACTTTATGCTGGCGGATGCCGCCACCTACAGCGAACAGGACTCCCTCTACTATATCCCGACGCGAGCAGAAGACGCTAACGACTTTAACTCCCACTCCTGGGATAATAATTTGGTGACTAACCTTAAGTTTATTACCAACCCCAATCCTTATAATTATAAGGAATTGAACCTCTATGCTGAACGAAAAGATGGATATACCTACAAGCTGGACAAAGGTGCCTATCCCGAACTAAACCGGCAAAAGAACGAGGATGATGGCGTTGTACGTTCAATCTCGATGGGTGGAAATTGGGACATTTTCAAGAATGTCAACCTGTGGGTACAATACAGCGACTTCAACCCGGCTTGGAATAGCCACAACATGACCCGCCGCTACTACGATGCATCGGGTGACCCATACATGGTTTTTGCCAGTAAGAACAAATCCAGAACCTGGACTAGCGAACTAACCATCAAGTTCTAGCTCCAACGACACTATTCATTCTGTTCGCCACCAATATCTGATGGCCTCTTTCCCTTCCAGGTAGACCCGGCTGATTTCGGAGATACCGCCGAGCCGATATTTTCCCGGCACATTGGTGTTATCTTT
>JASMLX010000156.1 GCA_030748495.1 Candidatus Poribacteria bacterium
ATTACAACTCCATTAGTCTGTTTGCTGTTAGTCAGTGATCTGTTGCTCAGAGAATCGTCAGGATATTTTCAGCTTAGGATCTTAAGCCGATTCACCGAAGCAGACAATCTCCCACCTGAAGTTCCCATGTCCGAAATGTATAGAGAATGGAGAGGAGGCTTCAGATGATTTTATGCTCAGATAAATCTATAGTTTTAGACAGTGGTTAAAATTTCGGTCTGACAGCCTCGTTGAGACGAGGTTTTTTTATGCCTGAAGGATTTCGATTCCACAATAGTTCGATTAAAAGGCTGCCATTCTCAGGCATTCAGATTATAGCAAATCCTGTCCCCATCAGCAAATTAAAAATGGAAGCCTTTCGAATTCAGGCCAGTTTTGGCGTCGACCTCCAAAAGTGCCAAAACCCTGGGAGGTCGACAAAGTCAAGCCAGGTAAGGGTTTGAGGCTTGATTTGGCACCTTTTAATCTGACATGTCGGCAACAAATCAGTTGAATTTAGGTGGTCGACAAAGATCAGAAGGCGGTAAAACTGACCGAAAGTCTGTCGGATAAGGGGTTCCCATCCTGAAACTACAAAATGTTATCAGTGGTATTTTTCTCTATCCCAATCACCTGCTTAATCAGCGACTTTTCCTGATATAGCCTGTAGATCAGTATCGAATCGCTATCAGTGTTGACCATCTCTTGCAACCCTTCAGTCATAGTCGATAGCCTTTTAGGGGTTAATTCTCCCTCAAAGACTGGATTCTGAACCCAAGTCAGATGCCGATGCAGGTACTTACAGGCTTCAGCTACCCGCTTACTCTACAGGTCGTAAACAACAATTATATACATAATCTCACCACCACCGATTCAAGGCCTGGTATTCCGATTCCCCTTCGAGATGTTGATGAACCGGCCCAAATTATGGAAGGAGCACCAGAGGGGAGTGCCCCGGAGATCATAAATTCCCCTAACCTGGATCAATCTCTCCGTGAAGCGGCCAAGAAAGTTAGGGCTTGGTGTACGTCAGGGGTGGTGGACCGAAGCATTCGCAAGTGGCGATTTTGCTCTCAAGGCACACACAGAGCAAGTGGCGTAAAGATTTCCAAACTGTACCTGCTACCGGGGAGTTTAAATCATGGCGTAAAAACGAGGGGGTGCTAGTTACGTCCTAGCGACCTTTTAAAGGTTTGGAGGCAGACGCCATCGTAATTGTCGAAACGGCAGACAAGCAAAACAGTTCTTCCGATCAGTATCTCGCCCGGTCCCGAGCCAAACATGTTCTCACCATAATTCAGGTTGGCTGATATACAGGTAAGACCAACAAGCAATACAACTCTTCCTGTTGCTACTATCAGAAGTCCAAAGGCAGATTTGGCAGTAGGGATGAAGGGGTGGCCTGTAAGGTTAGTGCTGGGTAAGCGACGACAAAGAGGCGATTCTTTTGGTCTAATCTGCCGCCTCTCAGTCAGTCTCTTGGCTGATTAGCGCTACAAACTGCCGTTTAGCCTCATCAGAGGGCAACCGTCTGAACCGTTCCAGTAAATCTTCAATTTCTCCTTCTCCGGCCTGTCTTGTGGTTGCAGGGCTGGGGTTCAGCCCTTGCAGTTGCTTATTAATCCCGGCTAATTGATGTTCAATTTGTCTCAACCGATGCTCCAAACCGCTGTCGCTGAGAGCCTGTTGATGGCTAACTCGGCTCGACTGCCAGATCACGAAGCCGCGTAAAACCTCTTCTAACAGCTCTAACAGCGTCATTTGTCGTTGGTCTGACGACCATTGAACTGATAAAACCGCCAGTGGTGAATAGAGGCTGATGGATTCGGCTAAACGGTTAATGTCGCCTAGTTTGAGGCCCTGCGGGTTGCGTCTCCATCGGCCCAGGGTGGTGCGGTCACGCCCCATCTGACGGGCTATTTTCTGCCGGGTAAGAGATTGGTGCGGAGATTGAAGCTGGAAATTGGGGTTAAGCACAATCTGGTGGGGCTGGCTGAGAACAGATTGGCGGCTTAAATGGGACACGGCCTCACTGAAAGATGGAGAATACCAGCTGAAATTAGTGGCCACTGACGGAAGCGGCCAACCCCCGACTGAACTTGCACGCAGCGTAATAGTGGATAATACGCCACCGCAGGCCGAGATCAGCCGGCCGCGCAATAACGATCAGGTAGGCCAGGTGATGATGTTGTTCGGTACGGCCACCGATGCCAACTTCAAATCCTATCAGGTTGAATTTGGGGAGGGAGCCTCGCCCACCATTTGGGCAGCGGCATTCACGCAGGATTCCCAAACTTCGGTAGAACAAGGCGAATTATTGCAAGGGTTGCCTGGCAAGCGGAGCGGAATTTACAGTTTGCGCCTGACAGTAGAGGACCAGGTGGAGCAGCAGGGACAAGCACAAGTCAGGATCTCAATTACATCTCTGATGGAGAAAGCTAGGGGCGGAGATGTACGTTCGGCTGACGGTGGAATCTCCCTCTACCTGCTGCCCAACAGCCTGCAACAGGATGCCATTGTAACCGTTAACCGCACTCCTTCATCGGCTATTAGCTGGTCGCTGGACAGTAGCTGGCAACCTTTAGATCTAAACTGGTGGCCGATCCGCTACGGTTAAACAAGATTAAACCAGCCACCTTGACTATCATCTATGATGAAGCCAGCCTGACACGGGGCAAGCAGCCGACCATCTTCCGTCAGTTGGACAATAGTCAGCAGTGGCAGTTGATTGGAGGAATGGTAAATACCAGCCGGCAGACTGTCAGCACGGCTATTCACCAGTTGGGACGGTATGGAGTGATGGAGATGGCGCCGGTTGAGGCTGATAATTCGGCTCAACTGTTGAAGGAGAGTCTGACTTATCAACCCCGGGTATTTTCACCGACCGGTCGTCGAGTACCCAATACCGAGACTACAATCTCCTTTCAACTGGACTAATCAGCCTTGGTCTGTATCAAGGTCTATAACGTGGCTGGAAGCTTGGTCACCTGGTTGGTAGAGGAGCAGGCCTTCTCGGCGGGGAAAGTGGCATTACCGTGGGATGGCCGAGACCACAATGGTGAAGTAGTAGCCACTGATCTGTATATTGTGACAGTTTAGGAGAATCGTCTGGCAGAAAGACGAAACCAAGATGGTTCTGATTCCATTTGAGGATTTTGAAGTTGTAGCTTCCAAAACTGTGCCTGCTGTCTATGATGAAGTTGGCGATTTGGTTAAAGAGGAAACTGTTATTCCTGAGAAAAAGGTTCAGGTTAGTGACCATTTTTTCATGGATGTTCATGAGGTGACCGTTGGTCAGTTCAAGGAGTTCCTAATTCCTAAAGTCATCGGGTTATCAATCCAGGAAGTCTATTAATTGGGATGCCATCTATGATCGCTCTCCTACTGATAAACATCCCATGATTTATGTCAGTTGGCACGATGCCACGGCCTTCGCTAAATGGGCGGGGAAAAGATTGCCTACTGGGGACGAATGGGTATTCGCAGCCAGGGGTGGACTGATTGGTAGAGGGTATCCATGGGGAGACGACGAGACTGAGGCACGAGATTATGCAAACTTTGCTGGGACTGGTGGTAAAGACGAGTGGGACGAATCCACCACACCTGCGGGTAGTTTAAACCCAAACGGTTACGGTTTGTATGATAGGCAGGCAACGTTTGGGAATGGTGTCAGGACTGGCATAGTGGGAGCAAAGACTTCAAAGAGTGGCGTGGGGGTTCCTGGAACTTCGCTGCTGACTTCCTCAGTGTTGCTTCCCGCAAACAACAGCAGTCCGGACACTAAATACTACTACCGTGGGTTTCGCTGCGTGTCAGGATTGGATGAGAAATAGGATACCCATCTTCCACACCTAGCCTAATTCTTAGTACCTGTCCGGTATTATCATCGGCGCAACAAATTACTCCGGCCCTTACAGGCGTATTAGCTCTAGGTTCAGATTTGAATTTGGATGCCCACAATCTGGAAGGAGTTGCTTGCCAGAAAGGGAGACTTGATGTCTATGATGTCAGCCATTGCTCTTAAAACGGCGCCGTCAGTCCATTGACTCCAATAGATTATTGAGATACCGGCATCGATCTAAATCCCTGACAAATTGAGTTCCTCGGCCAGGTGACAGGCTACAGAATGAATGGTCGATATTTCTCGTAGTGGAGGTTCCTCTTGTCGGCACTGCTCTTCGGCATAGTGACAGCGGGTTTGAAAAACGCAGCCCGGTGGCAAATTTCCAGGATCAGGGGGAGAAGCTTTGAGCAAAATTCGGTTTCGCCGTCGATTGCCGCTGTCTTTTTGGCTTAGCCGGGGAACAGCCGAGTGCAGGGCTTCGGTGTAGGGGTGAGCGGGATGCCGCAACAGTTCGTCCCGCTCAGCGTATTCGACTAATTTACCCACGTACATGACGGCAATCCGGTCAGCCACATAGCGAATCACCGCCATGTCGTGCGAGATGAATAGGTAGGACAATCCGAGTTGTGCCTGCAACTCTTTCATCAGGTTTAAAATTTGCGCCTGTACCGAGACATCCAAGGCGAATACAGGCTCATCTGCCACCACGAATTTTGGTTCGATGGAGAGGGCTCTGGCTATACCGATCCGTTGCCTCTGGCCACCACTGAAACTGTGCGGATAGCGGCGCAAATGTTCTTTTCTCAACCCTACCTGCGCCAGTAGGTTTTCGGCCGTGGCCTCCCGCTCCGGCCGGGAACCGATACCGTTGCAAACTAACGGTTCAATCACGTTGTCTAGGACGGTCATTCGCTCGTTTAACGAGGCAAAAGGGTCTTGAAAGATCATCTGCATATTGGCCCGCACCTGTCGCATGCCGTGACGATCCAGGTCGAGGACCGACAATTGCCGATCCTGATGATGAAAGATCACCTCACCTCCCGTCGGTTCATAAAGTCGCAGAATAGCGCGCCCCAGGGTCGACTTGCCGCATCCACTTTCTCCCACCAGACCCAACGTCTCACCCTGGTTGATAGTGAGACTTACGCCATTCACCGCTTTGACATAACCGACAACGCGTCGCAACAGCCCTTCCTGAATGGGAAAAAACTGTCGTAAGTCGCGTACTTCTAAAATGGGTTGTTCGCTTTCACTCATACTATCATCAATCGTAAAGGTAGCAGGCGACGAAATGATCCGGTTCCACCTCGAAAGTCGGCACCGGGCGAGGTTCGTCACAGGTGCCCTCAATAAACCGGTTGCAACGGGAGGCAAATACGCAGCCGGTAGGCCGATCTCTGGGACTGGGAACGGCTCCGGGAATGGGAATCAGTTTATCCAAAGGCCCATCTACCCTCGGAATCGACCGCCATAAGCCCTGGGTGTAAGGATGCAGAGGGTTATCAAAGATGGCGTCGGCGCTACCCAACTCCACGCGCTTACCCAGGTACATCACAGCAATGTCATCGGCCATCTCCGACACAACGGCCAAATTATGGGAAATTAGCATAATGGCCATACCGGTTTGTTCCTGCAGACCAACCAGCAAATCCAGAATTTGGGCTTCGATGGTTACGTCCAGCGAGGTCGTCGGTTCGTCTGCGATTAACAACATAGGGGAACAACTGATGGCCATGGCGATCATCGCTCTTTGCCGCATGCCGCCGCTAAATTCATGTGGATAGGCGTCGACACGCTGTTCAGGGTTGGGAATACCCACCTGTCGTAAAAGTTCGATCACCTGTTCCCGGGCCGATTGGGCACTCTCCGCCTGCTGGTGCGTCAGAATGGTTTCGCCGATCTGGTTGCCGATAGTGTGTAAAGGGCCAAAAGAGGTCATCGGTTCCTGAAAAATCATGCCGATATCGGCTCCACGAATCTGGCGGATGGTGGCTTCTTTGGGTTGAAGCCGGGTAATGTCGATTACCTCTCCCTGGCGATAGAGCAGAATTTGGCCATTGACAATTTGTCCCGGGGGTGAAGGGATCAATCGCAGGATTGAATGGGCGGTGACCGACTTGCCACATCCGCTTTCACCGATAACACCCAACGTTTTTCCTCGTGAAATCGTTAGGTCGATGCCGTCAACAGCCCGGACAGTTCCAGTGTCCAACATAAAATGGGTTTTCAGATCTCTGATTTCCAGGATCGGCTCTGAGGCCATCGGTGTCAATTGGTCTTGAGACATGGATTACCTAGAAGCATAGGGGTCAGCGGCGTCCCTTAAACCGTCACCAACGAAATTAAACATCAGGATTGTCAAAACGACGAACAGGGACGGGATTAGCAGCCAGGGATAATTGGCCAGAACCGTGATATCCTGGGCGTCCTGCAACAGGGTTCCCCAACTGACCGCAGGTGGTTTGATTCCAAGCCCCAAAAAACTGAGGGCGGTCTCACCCAGGATCATACCCGGAATGGCCAGCGTAATATGGACGATTAAGTAACTGATAAAGGCGGGCAGGAGGTGGGTGAAGATGATACGCCAATCGCCGGCCCCTGCCGCTTTAGCCGCCAGGGCAAATTCCTCTTCTCGCAGACTGATAATCCGGCCTCTGACCACACGCGCTAAGCCGGTCCACCCTCGCACGGCCAAAATCAGGGTGATAGCGAAGTAGATCTTAATAGTTCCCCAGTCACGAGGCAGCGCTGCCGATAGGGCAATCCAAATTGGAATGTTGGGCACACTGATCAATACTTCGATGATTCTCTGGATAATTTCGTCAACCAGGCCACCGTAATAGCCCGAGATCCCACCCAAAATACTACCCAAAATAAAGGTCACCATCACGCCGCCAAAACCGATAAAGAGGGAAATCCGTCCCGCAAACAGAATGCGGGAGAAAACATCCCGTCCTAACCGGTCCGAGCCAAATAGTAGCAAAGGAACGTGTCGGTCTGACAAACCGAAAAATTTGTGTTGTATGGGAATCACCTTTAACAATTTATAGGGTTCGGTCTTGACTAGCAGACGGATAATGTGACGATGGGTGGTGTTTTCCCTGTATTCGTACTTAAAGGTTTCGGTGTTTCGCACCCGAACCGTCTGGTAGACGAAAGGCCAACTTAACTTCCCCTCTCTGGTTATCAGATGAATGCGTGTTGGTGGGGCATCATTGAAATTCTGAAATCGGTTCAGTGGACTGAACGGGGCGAAGAAGTCGGCGCCGATTGAGACCGTATAGAGGACGGTGAGGATAATCAAAGCGACAAGCGCTAGTCTGTGCTTCTTGAAGGCGTGCCAAACCAGTTCCCGTTGCGAAGCGTAGTACAACCGTTCCTGCAACCGCTGGCTCCTCTCTCGTTTCCAACGGATATAGTGCTCGCTAAGAGCGGTCAAAAATGTGGGCTTTGACGCTGTGGACATAGGTTAGATACTCACCTTATCAAAGCGGATGCGGGGGTCAATCCAGGCCAGCAAGATATCTGAGATCAGCGTACCAATGACGGTCAAACTGCTCAGGATCATGACGATGCTCCCCACCAAAAACATATCTTCGCCCATGGCTGCAGACAATAGAACCGGCCCCAGCGTTTCCAGACCCAGCGTTTGGGAAACGATGATCTCACCACTGACGATCAGGGGCAACGTCCAACCTATGGTGCTGATTAGCGGATTAATGGCCACACGTACTGGATATTTAAGAATTAGTTTATGCTCCGGTAGTCCTTTAGCCCGGGCGGTGGTAACGTACTGTTTGTTTTTCTCGTCCAGCAACGTGGCACGCAAGATCCGAATTAGCGAGGCGGTACCCGCACTGGCTATTACCAGAATAGGCAACCATATATTTCCCAGCAGATCGAAGAGCTTATCCACTGTCCAAGGCGCATCCTTATACTCAATAGAAAACAGACCTGTAACCGCGTGACCTGTTTTGGCAAAAACCAGGTATGTCAGAGCCAAAGCCAGGAGGAAATTGGGTAGTGCTAGGCCGACAAAACCGATGATAGTGGCCACATAATCGCCAATGGAGTACTGGCGCAGGGCTGAGTAGATACCGATAGGCACAGCCAGTAACCAGGTAACTGCCAGGGAGATCAATGTCACCGCCATCGACATGGGCAAGCGCTCCATAATGACTTCGGTCACCGGTTTTTGGTAGATGAAAGAGCGGCCCATCTCACCCTTCAACAGAAAGTTGCTCATCCACAAGATGTATTGCACCACTGCCGGCCGGTCGAGGCCATACTGCTTGTAAATGGCTTTGATCTGGGATTCGTCCATCAAGAAACCGGTTCGCTCCAGATTTTCCACGTAGGTTTCGACGTAACTACCCGGGGGTAATAGGATGATGATAAAAGAGATAATGGAGATGATGAAAAGGAGTGGGATGATGAGGATAATCCGCCGAATGATGAGTGCTGTCATTGACGTTATTCCTGTTGAGGATCAGGAGGTGTCCTGAGGTTAGTCCACATTCTGGTTTTTAATTTATTCAGTACTATTTGGAGGGTCTAAAAAAGAGTTGCTCCATGCCATAATCTAGGGCACGGTCGAACGGATAGCCGGCTTTAATAACATTACCCAGATCGGCATTGTAGACCGTCGGCACGGTCATTCTGCCTACCGGCCAGATTGTCGCGTAGTGACGTGAGAACCAATCGACTATATCAGCAAACAGAGCTTCACCCTCCGGCGATTGGGGAGGCACGACCTTGCGGGCAACATGCAGATTGAAGAATTTCTGAAGATAGTCGGGGGGATGGCGACCAGAATCGCCGTTAGTGGCAAAGTACTGTTCCGACATCGGTGCCCAGTGCCCCTTTGAACTGGGCCAGTAATCCTCGGAAATGCCCGGCCCCCAAATGGGTTCATCACTCCAGTGGATGGTAGCCATCAACTGGTTGGCATTCATGCGCTGACCGAATAACTGGCTACCGATCACATCCAGCGTGGTACGAAGGCCTACCTGTTCAAAATAGGCTTTCAACAATTCGCCTAAAGCGAGAAAATCGGGCGATATGGCTGCGGTAGTAATTCTGAGTTCAAATCGGTTGCCGTCAGGGTCTGTCCGAAACCCCTTCGGGTCGAGTTTGTTCATGCCGATTTGATCCAGCAACGTATTGGCGGTCTGTGGATCGTAGTTTTCCCTGGTGTAGCCGTCTAGCGTATAGAGCCCAAAATAGAGCGTGTTGTTGACGTCTTCCTTGTCGATAGCGCAAGCTATGGCACTGCCAAACCGGGGGTCGGTGACCAAGCGTTGCCAGACGCTGCCCGCTGCCTGATAATCAAAATCGTGATTCAGGAACAAGATAGGCGGGTTATTTATTGAACCGTGTAGAACCGTCTTTATGTTAGCTCGTTCCGCGTTCAGCCGATAGAGCGGCATTTCTCTGACCTGGGCATAAGAGGTCATGACATCGTACTCTCCAGAAGCCGCTTTCAGCATGATGGCTTGCAGGTGGTTCGACACCTCCGATTCCACACGATCGACATAGGGCAGTTGGTTGCCGGCAATATCTACCTTCCAATAGTAGGGGTTTCGAACCATCCTGATCACTGAACTGGTGACGGTTTCGGCTATCCACGGTGTGAGTGTGGGTACGCCTATACTGTGCTCGCGATACAGCTCCCAGTGGGGCATATCTTTGAGAATCACCAGTTTTTCCCAGCTATTGATTTGCAACTCATCCAGAACAGGCTGAATATCGGTTATCTCGGTATAATCGGCGTGAAACTGCTTGATAAAGTGAGCCGGCCTGAAAAGCAAAGTATAATCTGGAATCCAGGAGGAAAGCTCAGCCACAAATTGGCCGTAAGAGGCCTCGAAGGTAATAATGAAGGTCAAATCATCAATAATTGTTAGCTTACCGGGGATACCATCTCCTCGTCCGAGCGTCCTCACTTTGCGGGGGAAACTGGGATAAATCCGCTCGTCAGCGTAAAGCTCCCAGGTCATGCGCACATCTTCGGTCGTCAGTGGCACACCATCCGACCATTTAAGTCCCTGACGAATAGTCAATGTATATTGACTATAATCAGCGCTAATTTGATAGCTGCTGACAATCGCTGGCAACGGATCCCTGGTGCTCTGGTCGGGGGCACGCAGAATTGTCATACCCATGGCCAGAGCTAATTCGTGTACCCCTCCGTTGAGGTTGGGCGTGCGAATCGTGCCTCCGTATTGGCCAACTTCCCAGTCCAACCACTCCTCGGAGTTTAGGACACCAGGGCCAACCACAAAAGGTTCTGCCGGCAAGCGCTCCTCAATAGGCGGCAATTGCCCGGACGCCACCTGTGAAGCGAACAAGGGGACTTCATTGTATTTGGTCGGTACTGGGTACTTCTGCTGATTAACGACAATGGGATCTGCAGACACCATCTTGTCCGCGCTGCCAACAACCGGGGTTGTTTCACCCGCCGCAACCTCTTGACTAACCAGTATGGCTATAACCGATAGGACAATAGAGGGAAAAACTCTACAAGAGGCTATCGCTGTTGGCATAACTTGCCGGGTCGATATTTAGTTTCAACACTTGCTAGGTGACAACTATCTTTGTCCATCATCCGGTATTTTAGCGATAGTGTTCAGCTCGTCCCTGTGGTTGATAACCCAATACCTCTCGCGCGTGTTCCATATCGCGGTAGCTCCATTTGTTGTTGGAGACAACATAGAAAATGTCGAATTTAACACTGTCCGGCGCTTGGACACAGGCTTCAACCATACCGGCGATATTGTCTTGGCTACAGTAGACCGAAAATTGCCGGTTCTGATTAGGGCGATCTTCGGCGTTTACCGCGCCGATTCGCAGACAGATGACGGACATATCCGAACTGTCGCTGAAGTAACGGGCCAGTGCCTCACCCCAAACCTTGGTGCAGCCGTAAATTCCTTGTGGCCAAATGGGGGTTTCATGTGTCAGGTTAGACCAGGTTGGCGGCACCTTCTCGTATTCGCCTTGCGTCATTTCCCGGTAGGGCGACTGCTTCTCGTGTCCGGAAATCACCGATCCGCTACTGGCGTAGATAATACGTTTGACCCCTGCCTGCCGGGCGGCTTCGAACACGTTATAGGTGCCGATAATGTTGCTCTGTAAAAAACCGTTCCAGTCAGCTTGAATGGCGGCGGCCAAATGGACGACCACATCGATATCGTCGAAGGCAGGTCGAATCGCTTCCAAATCGGCGATGTCTGCCTGGTGGCACGTCACGCCTTCAACCAGACGACGGTTAAGCGCGCTCAGGCCGCAGGTGGGCTCCAGTCGATCGGCTACCACCTGCCCGATCAAACCGCTCATGCCAGTAATTAGAACTTTTTTGCGAGACATTGGTTCCTCCGAGTTTAATCTATCTCTATTGGGTCTTGTTTTTGGTTTATGCCGATAGATCGGCAACTTAGATTCTACTAAAACTGATTGTTTTTGTAAAGTCGGAAAACTTAGCACAGGCCTTCGGGAGCCGATTCACCGATCGAATGCGCTAACTTATCAGTTATTTCTTACTGGAGATGATCCGTAGTCTCAGGTGGCGGCGTGTCGTTATCGTATTAATATTGTTCATTATGTTTTTTAGCTAATTGGGGTACTTGACGGTGTTGTCGAGGTCTCTTATGAACGTGGATCGTCCCTGTACGGCGGTGAAACCTCCAAAGGGCCGGTGACCGATAAGATACCCTGTTCCTGACCGGACGAGACTAATCCCAGACATAATCTATGTAGTCGCCCGATTCGACCCGGCGGGCTGAATCAATCATGGTTTTCAAATCACCTTTGGGATTAAAGTTGATCCAGCTTTTAGCTTTACGGATGTCGTGATCGTATCGCCAGCGCACCGGCAACTGCACCTCCAGCGGTTCGCGTCCTGTTTGATCAGCCAATATCTCAGCTGCTTCCGGGTAGGTGAAAGGCGACGGTGCACCGACGTTAAAGGATTCTCCGATCGCTCCCGGTTCCTCCAGGGCACTGACCAGGCAGCGTGCGACATCGCGAGCATCGTTGGGCTGATAATACCAAGGGCGTCCCTCCAGATCGCGGGCGCTACACGGTTGGTCACCGCTCTCTGCCGCCGCCTCGACCTGATGCCAGAGTTCCGTCCCATCCGCCATGTAAAGTTCACTACCGGGTTTATTTTGGCCAATTTTTAGAATCCCACACACCCGGGCAACGGTGAACTGACTCAGGATGGTGGTACCGGAGATGGCGTGGCTGGGTCGGACGATTACCGTCCGCAGACCGGTTTCACGTTCGACCGACTCAGCGTATAGCTCTCCGACCATCTTGGAGATGTTATAGTTCCCTGTAGGTCGCTTAGGATGCAACTCATCTACCGGATGGTACGCGCAGGCAATACTCTCCCCATTGTTGGGAAAAACACCGGAGGAACTGACGTAGATATATCTGTCTAGCACATCGGCCTGTTCCCCGCAGGCCAGCGCTACCAAGTGATTGCTTTCGACGTTATTATGGAATTGATCACCAACGATATTGGCCGTATGAATAACGGCTTCCACCCCTTCGACTACCTGTCGAACGTAGGACGGGTCGGTTAAGTCGCCTTCGACCAGTTCCAGATCCAGGCTTGTCAGCCGTTCCCGACATGGATCGTCGGGCAGAATTGTACCGCCGCCCCGTAACTAATACTTTCATAACTCTCTCCTCAATCCATCTATATACATTTTAACAACCATTCGTATGATATGCCAAACATCCAGAGCATTTCCCGTGAGGATTAGGATACTCACAACCATTTCAGACGCTAACAGTAAGTGCGGTTAGTCAAAGAAACAGTAATCACTGGCTAAATTTATCAGGACTTACGCGAAACTCATTGAATAGGCAGAACTCTTTGATTTTTGCTTGAGATCATCAGATCATAAATTTTCTTTGATTTTATACACGGTAGTGTTAGTTTTTTAGCGATGGATTTAAAGCAAACCCAAACCAAATAAGAACCGGCAATGTGATTTACTAGTCTACCACCGCTTGAAATTGAGAGGACAGAATTGGAGTCGGCAAAGTGCTGATAACCTGCTGGTTTTCAGACAGATGATGCTCAATGACCAGTGGCAGAACTATTGGCCAGGACGGAAAACCGCTTGAGTTACCCACACCCACACTATTTCGCACGCTTATATTTGCCTTAGGTCCGATGGTGTTGCGTAATGCCCCAATCCCTTCCACTCAAACTCGACTATATCCCCCGGCTAGAGGTAGCGGGTATTTTCGTAATCTTTATGGATGGCTTCTCCAATTGAGCCACTGCCAAACACATCTCCTGGAACAATACGGCTATCCCTAGACGCTCGTGCTATAAAAGATTCCCAGGTATGATAGGAAACTCCCCCGTCACTGTCTCGCAACCAGAACTCATCGTTGACTTTGGCCGAGCAATTGACGTGTAGTCTACCGCTGCGAAGGTACGGAGCCATTTCGTCTGTGGTAACCAGCCAGGGAGGGGCCAAGGGAAGAGGCTGAGTTCTTGCCCTTGGCTAGGCCGAGGCCTACCGGCCATCTCATCACGCTGGAGACCACGGAAACTCCAATCGTTGAAGATACAGAACCCAGCAATGTAGGCCAAGGCATCGGTTGCTGGAATGTTACTGCCTTCTCGGCCGATAACACATCCAATTTCAAGCTCATAATCAAGCCGTTCGGAGGTGGAGGGGTATGGAACTTGGTCTTCTGGGCCAAAGATCCTTAGCGGATTGGAAAAGTAGAAGACTGGCATCCGGTACCAAGCGTCCGCACACTTTCTAGTTCCTTGGCTAGTGGCGTGTTCCTCATAAGCCATGAAGTCACGAATGGTAGGAGGCTGGAGAATTGGAGAGCGCAGATGAACATCGGCCAGCGGTATAGCCGGTGCAACAACATTACTCATCAATGCTTGGCCTAGCTGGTCAATTGGTGACTCTCCCAATTCAAGGAGCGCCCGAATATCTCGCAAGATGTAATCGGTACCAAGCAATGCAGTTACATTCACAACCAAGTCATCCTGAAGGATACCGCAACGAGGACCAGTGCCTGTATCGTATGTTAGGATCTTCATTTATACTTAGAACTGATCCGTAAAGAACTTGACACTTTGCCTCATTTGCCTTTCAATAGGTACCATGTTCAACCAAATAGCATGGAGGCCGTATGGCAAAAGCGAAGTCA
>JASMLX010000157.1 GCA_030748495.1 Candidatus Poribacteria bacterium
CTTTGACTAAAACGAGAATAGTATCTCACTCGCTTTTTTTCAAATACTAGCTGTTGCACTTACGAAAAAAATCCGCCGATAATATATAATTTAATCTTTTTACAGCTTGTATGTGTGAGAGAAACGCTAGCAAAAGGGCCTATTTTTATGTTATAAAAATAGGGTAAGGTGTTTGGTTCTAGTGCAGGTCGAAATAATACAGGCCTAAATCCAAGCAATATCTGGACAGGATGGTCATCAGTCTCCGTTTTGAGGTGAGTGGCTATTTCTTGTCAAATTGGATCGGCCATATAGAATTTTTTATCCCGAGTGACTGCTAAAAAATGGAGCGGTTATGAATATCGTAAATTTTTCATAGGCTTTAAAAGGGAAGAAGATTAAGTGGGAATTGAATCAATCATTATCTTAATCCTTGCTTCAGGTTTCGGCTTTTATATGGCTTGGAACATCGGCGCCAATGACGTGGCAAATGCCATGGGTACTTCTGTTGGTTCAGGAGCCTTAACACTGAAAAACGCTATTATCGTTGCCGCTATTTTTGAATTTGCTGGTGCATTCCTGGTTGGATCCCATGTGACCGAAACGGTGCGGAAAGGAATAATTGACCTCAGTATTTTCACTAACATGGAGAATGGGGCTAATATCCTAATGTATGGAATGTTAGCTTCACTACTGGCCGCTGGCGCATGGTTGCAAATTGCCAGCTACTTTGGATGGCCGGTTTCGACCTCGCACTCAATCGTCGGTGCGATTGTTGGTTTTGGTATTATTGCCGGTGGTGCTAGGGGAGTTGATTGGGGAAAGATTAGCCAGATCGCTGCGAGTTGGGTTACCTCCCCACTGTTGAGTGGAATAATTGGTTTTTTCGTTTTCTCGGGCATTCGCTATTCAATGATTAATGTTCGTAATCCTGTTCAAGCTACAAAGCGCTGGTCGCCTGTTTTTATTTTCTTAGTCTTTGCTATTTTGACGCTGGTAACCCTCTTTAAAGGTCTCAAGAATCTCCATCTTAATCTGAGCTTCCCACAATCGCTAACGATCGCTGTTAGTATCGGATTGGTGGCCTCAGTCATCGGATGGTTACTAATTAACCGTATAACTGTAACAACAACAGCAGATGACGAAGACACAATTATTCTGTCCACAATGTCGGTAGATCTTCGATCAATCGCCAGACTCACCCGCCGACTGCATGCTAAAGCGACAGGGAAGGCGGCAATATATATAGAAGATATCCAGGGGCATGTTAATCAGTTAACAGATATAGTCGAACAAAGCGAGAAGCAAATGCAGACACGTGAAGATCTTCAATTTGTGGACAGAATCTTCACCTATCTTCAAATCATGAGTGCCTGTTTCGTTGCTTTCGCCCACGGTGCTAACGATGTGGCCAATTCTATTGGACCACTGGCGGCTATTGTTTCCATCGTCAAAGGGGGAACGGAGGCACTCGTCACCAAAACGCCGGTTCCTATCTGGATTTTGGGCTTAGGCGGTGCTGGTATCGTCATTGGGCTGTCGATGTGGGGGTGGCGCGTCATTGATACAATCGGCGGTAAAATTACCGAATTGACGCCCAGTCGTGGTTTTGCAGCGACATTTGCCGCCGCAACTACTGTTGTACTTGCATCGAGGTTGGGATTCCCGATTTCGACAACACATACGTTAGTCGGTGCAGTTTTAGGAGTTGGAATCGCAAGGGGAATCGATAATATAAATCTTCGCGCAGTTGGTGAAATTGCAACCTCATGGGTTGTGACTTTGCCTGCAGGGGCTGGAATGTCGATTGTCTTCTTCCTGATCATAAAAGCAGTTTTAGGTAATTTATTTTAGGTAATTTCGACGCAACAATCTAAAAGCAGGTCTAATTGGAAATAAGGAACTGTTCGGTCTGAAATCCTGAAGTAGCGTAACCTGAATATGGATTCAGAGAAATTGTCACTTCGCTAACAAGTTTAGGCGATAGCTAATGGTACCTTCTACCCACGACTGAAATCCTGATCAATGTGGCCTGCACTAACTGAGCATCGGCAGAAATGCCTCTGAAGTTCACCACCTCGTGCTGAGCAATTCCTAATCAAATCGGGTATATGCTTTAGCCTGTTGTAGAACTTGCCCTTTATTAGCACCAGATTCCAATCGGGTTCAGTTACGGACTTTTCTTGGACTGCTAACCAACCAAATCCACATCCTTTTCCCGTCTCTCTAACCTAAACGTCAACCGGAGGTTAAGCATCTGCCCAAAGGTAGCCGCTTTACTAACAAAAGCTGTATATAAGCTAGTCACACATTAGTTAGAAAAATAAGGTTTGAAACGGAGCAGAATAAGCTAATTGTTGGCACGATAGTTGGGGCATGGGCATTATCGATAGCATACTGGTCACCGGGCCGGGATTTTTCGCTGTCGATGCCAAGGAGAAACTGGCTTCTAGTTGGGGATACGTTAAGAACGCATACTAGAACAAGTCGCTGCGCTTAATAGTCGCAAAGACCATAAAGGGCCGTAAGTATCCATCCTTACGGCCTTTTTTGTGCTACAAGAAAAGTCGGCGAAAGTTTTGACTGCTGACTTGCCCGATTTCTACCGCTGTCGTTTGCCGCAGTTCTGCGATTTTCTCAGCCACTGCGGTTACATAGGCAGACTCATTCCGCTTACCCCGGCGGAATTGCGGAGCCAGCCAGGGACAATCGGTTTCAATCAAAAAACGGTCAGCAGGCATTCGTTGAGCCACGAGTCTTAAGTCGTCTGCTTTTGTATAAGTGACAGGCCCACCAATGCCGATGTAAAAACCTGCATCAATCGACTGCTGCATGGCCTCTACATTTCCAGAGAAGCAGTGCAAAACCCCGCGGGTACGAGCACACCTATTTTGTAGAATCGGTAGAATGTCGGCAAAGGCTTCGCGGTTGTGTATGACGACCGGCAAGTTCAGTTGCTCGGCTAGATCCAGTTGCTGCTCGAAAACCTCTTTCTGTACTAGTTCCGGTGACAGATTGCGAAAGTAGTCGAGTCCCATCTCTCCCAAAGCTACGACCTTTGGATGTTGCGCCATCTGGTAAATATCTTCGAGCGTTTGGCTGGTACAGTCTTTGGCCTCGTGCGGATGGATACCGACAGTAGCATAGATCTGGTCGCCGGTTTCTGCTAACCGAATCGCAGCCTGACTGGTTTCCAGATCGAAACCGACCACGAGAATTGTCTCAACCTTGGCCAAGGTTGCCCGGTCGATAACGGCTTGCCGATCCTGATCAAACTGGCTTAGTTGAATATGGGCATGTGAGTCAATGAACACGTTAAACCTGACCCAAGATAGCCGTCTTGATACCAAGCCCATTTTTGGCGTGGTCAATAGCGGTTAAGCTCTCAGAAATAGGGAAACGGTTGGACAACATGGGGGATAGTTGGATTTCTTCACCAGAGATCATCTTACGTGCCTGGTCAAGGCTCCAGCGAGAAAAGGCCCAGGAAGCCATGATTTTATAACCCGTAAAGTGTAGCTGCTCTAGATTGAGATTCAGATATTGGTCGTGGGCTGAAAGCCCGAAAAAGTTGAGGCAACCGCCTCGCTTCACCAGTTGGAAAGCTAGATCAATGGCAGGTTGGTCATTGGCAGTAGCCGAAATGACAGTATCTGCTCCACCGTGTGTTAGCTGGGTGATCTGGTCTACTGCACTGGGATCGAAAACGGCCTCGGCCCCAAATGCCTCTGCCAGTTGCCGTCGTTCAGGAATTGGTTCGATAACGATTACCTGAAGTCCACGTTTCCTGGCTAACTGGGTGAACATTAGCCCAATTTGTCCAGCCCCTAAAATAGCGACCGATTGGCCGAAAATCGTCTCTCGTTCGGCATTGATGCAACAGCCCAACGGTTCTAAAAACACCAAGTCAGTCGTTGCCACCGTGTCAGAGACAGTGATCAGTTTTCCCGTCTCAATGGCATGTTTGGGGAACTTGAAATACTCAGCATATCCACCGTCGATATCGTGACCAATTCCGACAATCTGGGTGCAGTATTTATCCAAGTCTGCCCGGCAATAGTCGCATTCGCCGCAGGTAATCATTGGATTAACCGTCACTTTCTGACCCACCTTAACCGATGGGTGGCGACTTTCGGACACTGTTCCGGCCACTTCATGACCTAGTACCACCGGTGGTGAGTAGTCGGTTACTTCACCACGGATAGCAGCCAAATCGGAAGCACAAACCCCACATAGATCTACCTGAATCAAGACCTCGCCATCATCCAATTTCGGTACCGGCTTATCCTGAATCGAAACTCGGTTTTCACCTTCAAAAACAACAGCTTTCATCTGCTTTGGTATTTGATAGCCATGCTGCTAACACCTCACTGACTAGAAGGACCAGATCGGTTGGACCTCCTAATATTTCGATTTCATTATTTCGTTCTGTCAACTCACACTCAAGATATTACCGGTGCAATCGGCCCAGTTACTCTCGACCCATTCTACCCCAATCGCGGTTTATTAGGAATACTAGCTTCAAAGGATAACCCGTTCTTTCTCCTGCCAGCGACAATTGATACCCACGGGTTTCTCGCCCCGTCCTCCGCCTACTTTTCTGCTCCAAAATGCGCAACCGGTGAGGAACGGATCTCGTTCCATTAAAATGGATCTCTACCACCTGGAATCTCGACATCCTTCGCTATTATGCACTTCGCCGAGATCATGGATGGCGTAATCTGCCTCTCATGTTTCCTCCAACCATAGCTGTTTTAGTCATTACATCCTGCTTATTAGCAGGGGCATCAATTGTCCTCTACACGGTCAAAAACGGTATTTCTCCCATGCCTACATCCGCTAAAGTCAGGCAACATCTGCTCTCTATTATTTGGGAATTAAGGGGTGAAACCGAAGGGCGCTCGGTCGGAAACATCTATGAACTCGGATCTGGATGGGGGACACTAGCGTGTGCGATCAGCCGTCAGATAACAGATACCACCGTTGTTGCCTGTGAGAATTCACCTCTTCCCTACCTCTTTACCGTGGTGCGCACCAAACTGGGAAAGTACCACAACCTGGCTTTGAAACGACAAAACTTTTACCGGCTAACTATTACACCGGCTGAACTAGTCGTTTGCTACCTTTCAACAGAAATTATGGCTAAACTCAGCCTCAAGTTTCAACGGGAACTTCGACCAGGCACTATTATCATCAGTCATACCTTTGCTCTACCCGGTTGGCAACCCAAACAGATCGTTTATGTGAACAATCTCTACCGAACACCGATCTACGTCTATTGTATTCCTCGCACAACTTTGGCTGCCACCGCCCAGTTGTAATCAAGATCGCCTGTTTGGGCATCCCGGTAGGTTGGAATCCAGATCCATCGTTCGGCGCCCGTAGTGTTAGGATAGCTCGCATGAAGCGTTAAGTCGTGGAAAAAGACAGCACCGCCAACGGTGACTTCAGCCGTTACGGCCTTTGATTCATCGACCGCATCCAGGCGAAGTCGATGACCAAACCCCTTTCCGTCATTGGCTTCACCATCGTGAACACTGATTGTCCGGTGGGAACCAGGCACCAGTTTTAAGCAACCCGATGTAACATCAGCACTATCCAAGGCTACCCAAATCGAAATTTTATGTTGCCCGCCCCAGTAGTGCCAGTCCTGATGCCAGGGAGTAGCAAAATCGACCTGCGGGTTCTTGAAAACCGCTTTGTCGCTCAAAAACTCGATACTAGGTGATAAGACTACCTCCAGAATGTCGAGAATACGGGGATCGGCCACTGCGGTTTGGAAAACTGGGCTCCGAGCGGCTAAGCCGATGTAAACACCATGATTGGCTACCTGATCGGGATGATCTGTTTCAGCTTTGACTGCTTCGATGACCGATTGACTCTCCCGTTTAAATCGTTTAGCTTCGTCTCGGTTAAATAGATCCGGTACAATGACAAATCCATTCTGTTGAAAATCCTGCTGAATCTGAGCACAATTTATCATTCTAACCTAAGCCTTTAATCCAAGCCTGATCACAACGCTTCCCCTGTAGCTCTATCAAAAATGTGGATATGCTGTTGCTCGAGGTGAAGCCAAACAACTTGACCTGGATCCAGCATCAAGGTTGGATGTGTACGGATACGGAGCAACACAAACTCGCCGACTGGATCCCGGCCCAACAAAATATCGACAATATTAGCCGAGCCGAGGGGCTCAACCAGGTGTACTTTGGCCTGGAGGTTAGACGTTGTCGGTGTGGTTGAAAGGTGAACACGCTCTGGTCGAATTCCAAAGACCAGTTGATCGCTTATTTCTGGCCGGATTAGATCGATATGTTGATTTTCAAGTTTGATGGCGACCTCCGTATGTTCTAACCGTAATTGCTGTTCGGCCGAATCGAACCGACAAGGCAACAGGTTCATAGATGGATTACCCATGAAGCCGGCCACAAACAAATTCTCAGGCTGATTATAGACGGCCTCAGGTGTTCCAATCTGTTTTAACTGCCCATGATCCATGATAGCAATGCGGTCTGCCATAGACATTGCCTCGACTTGATCATGAGTGACGTAGATAGCCGTGGTACCCAATTGTTGTTGTAATCTTTTGAGTTCAGACCGCATTTCGACCCGCAATTTGGCGTCGAGATTAGACATCGGCTCATCCATCAGGAAGACTGTCGGGCGACGTATCATTGAGCGGCCAATGGCTACGCGTTGCATTTCGCCACCACTCAGCAGGCTCGGCTTTCGGTCCAGAATATGCTCGATTCGCAGCATTTGAGCCACGCTGGATACCCGTTCCTCAACATCAGATTTGGCAACCTTGGCCGCCTTGAGAGGGAAGGCAATATTATCATAAACCGTCAGATGGGGATAGAGGGCATAAAATTGAAAGACGAAGGCAATGTCACGGTCAGCCGGGGACAAGCCATTAACCCTTTTTTCGCCAATGAAAATGTCCCCTTCTTGCGGATGCTCCAAACCTGCAATCGATCGAAGTGTTGTTGTTTTACCGCAACCGGACGGCCCCAACATAACCAAAAACTCCTGATCTTGGGTCTCAAGGCTGACATTGTTGATAGCAATAACATCCTCAAACCGCTTGGTTAAATTTCTAAGTTGAATTTCCGCCATACTTTACGAATAATTTTGCGACAGATAATCTGTTTTATAAATTCATGTAACACTAACAGAACGGATCTGCATCGAGACCCTCACTTTGCTACGAGGTTAGTCTTTGTCACCAAATATTTTCGAGATGCCACGCGAGAGTTTCTGGCCTAATGTTAGCGGTTGATTCTTCGGAGAAGTCGCACGGTCCGTAGGCATATTCGATAGGGGTAATCCGTCGTCCGAATAACCATATTCAGGGATGTTTTCCAGATCGTACTGGGTCGTATTCAGTTGTTCCAACTTTACGATCGCTTCTTGGTAGGTGGGGTCAATCTGCAATGCCAGATTCCAATACTCAACAGCGGCTGGCACATCATCTTGTCGATGATAGATATTTCCGATTTGCGCGTAGGCTTCGACAAGTTCAGGATTATGGTTGATGGCTCGTTGTAAACTCCGGTAGGCCTCATCGATACGGTTCAAGTAGAGATAGGCACTTCCCAAATTATGGTGAATTTCCGCGGCTTCAGGGGCTTTATCGGTAGCGTCTTCCCACAGTTCTAGCGCTTCCTGATGTTTCCCCTGTTGCCAATATCGAATTGCCTGATCGTTGTAAACTGTCGCCTGTCGAATCAGAGGATTAGAAGCACTTTTCATCTTTCTATCATCGCGACAAAGTTACATCTCTTTTAGGGCTAGAAGCAACAAGTCAACTAAGGATGGAACCATCGAGTCGCAATAGTAACACATTCGTCACAAACCGTCAACTGAGCCCGTCTAATAGGACCATAAGAAAAGTACGGGTCTGCTGAATTTAAGCAGAAAAAGGTTAAAATAAAACAGAATATTTGACACTGTTCATAGATCATTCCTTCTATGCTGCCATTTTCAGGGGTACTTCTTCGCTGCTAGCATCATGGAGTTCACCTATTCGTCTATGTTTTTCAACAAGTGGATGCTTTGATATCCCGGCATAAAGATTGTGTTCTGCCCCTATTTAATCCTGTGCTGCTTTCTTCGTTTGTCTCGAGTGTTCTGGTGCGTTCTGAAGGATCGATTGTTTCTCTTAATACGATTATTAGTCCCATCGTCATTTTCAACGGCCCCGAAAATGATTATTTTCTCAAACTTTTCTTAGTTCAGTTTTTTCACAACTGGTTACAAAAGCTACGCCTACAAGAACTGGAAGGCATCCCGTTTCAGAAAAGCTAGAGCATCATCAACTCAAACCATCCGACCAGGTACATCAGACTCACCGTTCTTTTTCTTTTGTCCTATTCAGTATCTGCCTTGAAGCTAAAGGGCTGCTCATCTACAAAGTCAGCACTGGTGATCGTTGGGCACCAATAACGCTCAATGTGCTCTATGATCAAGTCAGTGCCACGAAAATGGCTCACGAACGGACGTTGTCGAGAATTATACATCGTATCTGTCATGTCGCGCATTAACAGTACATTTTGCCCTTGATAGACCAACTGCCGGATCGAAAATGGGCGCCCTAAAACGCACATGTTGGTATGAACCCCCATCACAATTACATTTTTAATCCCTTTTTGTTGCATCAGGTAGTAGGCTTCAGCGCTATCGGTGATGGCATCTTGATCGTGTATCTCGATGGTTGCTATCTGACGGAGATTCATCGGATTATCGGCTGAATTACACTTAGGTTGGCAGTCACATCCACCATCGGAGTCATCGATTGGCAGTTCGGATTCGCGTTCCGGATCCAGAGAGCACCAATCTTGCAGTGGTATTTTAGTGGGAACAACCGGCGCCTGTTGAGCTCGTTGCCGCATGGGTGTATCGGTGTAAAATCCCAATCCTCCACTGGGACAGTGAATGATCTGAACCCCTTGACTGCGTGCTGTTTGGATCACCCTGTTCATGCGAGGTGCCATTTCAGCCACTCGCTGAGTTGCACCATTACACCAATGTTTGCTCCACATGTCACAGACTACTATCGCGGTAGCACTAGCATCCCAATTAATTTTTTCCCTCTGCGCTATAAACTGAGAAGCATCGCTTTTGTCTTTAACTTGTTGTTGGATGTGTAACACAAGTGGGTCAGCCGAGAGTGACGAAGCCATAGCCAACACTATTGTGCTGGTAATCAGATTAATCGGTTTCATTAGAATCCTCCAATTCATTTAGTGAAAAGTGTTTAAGGGTTGCTTGTCAGTGTCGGGGACAGCTATTGTCTAACAGACAAAAATCCGTCTGGCCTATAGAGGTCTGATTGCAGGCAGCAGATTCTCGATCCCCTACTATCAGGACGTTTCAAACTTGGTCTCTGTATACCAATACCATATCCTATTATTTCTGACGCTTGCACTTCGATAGATATCAATAATTAATCAAATGTTATCATTACAGTAAATGTGTGAATTAGAAATTCAGAATTCACTATACCCTGATGCAAGTCGAGGACATGTTTAGCTGAATCGCCCTCAGTTTTCAGGGGGCATTGAGTTTCATAATGTGAGAAAGTATGCTTTCAACTCGATTAAGGAGTTGATGGAATAGATAGGACAAGCCCCTCTTAAATCAAACATAATCAAGGTTAGAGAATGTATCATGAAGCAGTATCGATCGATATACTGTGTTCTCGGAAAAGACTCAACCAGATTGTCCAAGAACTCTCGCGACTTCAGTTGGAAAATATAATTCTCACCGTAATTGCAGTAGTACAATTGAGTTGTGGCAACTGTTTCTTACTGCCATAACCCAACAGCATCAAACTTGACCGCAGAAAAAATTGGAGGCAAGCCTAGTCTTGATAATCAACAACTGTGTTGTGAACAGATAGGGGACAGATAAAACTGTCTGTTCACGCTAGGATTCGACTCCGACGATAGCAACTTTGGCCCGATGGTCAATTTTTCCTATTCGCCAGCGGTAAGCGACCCACATCATGCCACCTTGCACAATGTTAGAAACTGAAATACCGATCCAAATTAATAAAAGGTCCACCTGTTGCCAGGTCATCTGAATCAACAAAAAGACGATCAGCAAGCCGCCTTGACTAAAAAAGGTGAGTGTCATTGGCCAGAAGGTGTCTCCCGTTCCATTCAAGGCTCGACCTAGTACCAGCGAGAAGGCGATAAAGCCGAAGGTCGGCGCTAAATAACGGAGAAAGACACGACCGATTTCGATGACTGTTGAATCATTGATAAACAGGCGTATTGAAAGGTCTGGAATTATAAAGACCACTAATCCAACTACAGTCATCATAGCGACGGCAACGATTGTGCCGAACTTGGCAGAGGTTCGGGCACGGTCAATCCGTTTGGCCCCGATGTTTTGTCCCACCATCGGGGCTACAGCCCCGGCCAGCGCGAAACCTGGATTCATCACGAACACCCGTAGCCGCATACATACGCCGTAAGCAGCCACTGCCAATGTGCCATGCTTAGCCACAAACCAGATGAATCCGATCCGGGATAGGTGTCGCCAAAATCCTTGCATGGCACTAAAAATACCGAGTCTCATAATTTGCCACATCTTGTCGAAGTTTGGCCGACGGTATCGAACATACAACCCTTTTTGTCCTGAAATGCATAAAAGCAGGAGTACCAGCGCCCCGACCCCTCGACCGATTACCGTAGCATAAGCTGAGCCTGCTACCCCCAATCTTGGAAAGCCCAGCAAGCCGAATATTAGTACCAGATCCAGGACAATATTGAGAATCGTTGATAAGATCAAAACCACCATTGGGGTCACGGTATCACCCGTACTGCGATAAATTGCCCCTAAGGTCATGGAGGCGAACATGGTGATACTGCCAACGAGCGTAATCTGCATGTAGGTCTTACCCAGTTGGATTACACCAGGTTCAGCGCCTAACATTCGCAAGCCAAACTCAGCCGAAAAGTAGCCGACCACACTGATTAGCCCTGAAAAGACGGTTGCCAATATCAGGGCTTGCGTCGCTAAATCTTCCGCCTGTTCCTGCTTTTTTGCCCCAATTAATTGGGAGATCAGAATTACCGTTCCGGTAGAGATACCGAGTGAGAAGACCCCGATTAGGCGTAACAGATTACCACTGATCGTCACTGCAGCTAAGGGGACAGCCCCCAAGCGACCAACGCAGACCATATCTACCACATTGAACGCATCCTGTAGAACGTGGCTCAATATTATTGGTCCTGTCATACGGAGTAGATGGTGGGGGATACTGCCTGTCGTTAAATCAGATGGGTTTCCCTCCTGTTTGCCCGGTTTAGAGTTCTGCATGAAGAGACAGTATATACCCTTTACTGTAAATGGGGCTTTCTCTGCAAGGTATCAAACTCCAAAAAGTCGATAATCTTCCGTGCGTCAGTTTCGTTTAAACCTGATCCCGTCTTACGCATCATTTGATGAACGTAGCCGTTCCAATGGGCGGATTTCAAGTTGGAGTTGATTGGACGAGCCAGCGTATGGCAAAGGGAACATTTATTAACAAATAGCTTATATTTCCGCTGCATCTCAGCCGGATAGCTGGAGACATCGATAACGTTAGAACCAGCATCGGCCGGAAAGCGATACATTTTGGAGAGATGGAAGGTCAGCGCCCCGAACAAAACCGACAGCAACAGAACAATACCGGTTGCCCACCAGGCGAAGGGTGAAGGTCTAGCTTCATCACCCGTTAATTTTCGAGGCCTCAATTGCTGGGATTACCTTCAAATTGCCAGAGGACACAAGCTCCTGTATTCCAAGATAACGAAGCCAAGTAACGGCTATCAAAGCTGAACTGCATCTGTTTGACGAGGCCTCGATGCTCGGCCAGTACTGGACGAGGTGTGCCTGGTCCTAGATCTATTTCAATATATCTGTCCTTGGCGACCACAACATGCTTAGCATTGTTGGAGGCTGCGCGTGAGGTCTGTTGACGGTAAATAACTGGCCAATAAGAGCGTTCTCTAAAATGAAATTGCTTTGGTGCTTTCCACAAGACCATTTTTTGCTCATCAGTAATGACAATGTAAGTTTGATCTTTGGTGACGTCAAACGCATCAGCAAAAGCCTCGACTTCCACATTAAAGTCAAAAGGCGCAATAATATCAGGATCTTCAAATTTTCTGGTTTCAATCTGATCTCGATTGGCAATTAAGTCTGTGCCAATCTGTTCGAAGGTATTGGCATCCCACATTCGTAGCACCTGGTTAGGTCTTTTCGGATCTTCAGGGTTAGGTTCAGTAATAGATCTAGACAAAATTCGATTACCATCTGGACTGAATCGAACAGTGCTAATTTCGCTTTGATGGGCTGGCCAGTGGTTGATCATCTGATTAGTTGGAATATCCCATAACATCAAGTCGCCAGAAACTAACCCGTCGGCTTCGCGAACTGTTGAGAGGATTACTTTAGTACTATCAGCACTAAAACCAAAATTATTGACCCGGTAATAAATGTCTCTCCTGGTAATCACTTTTCCATTACTAGGGTTCCATATTTTAATTGAATACGGTGTGGACGTAACCAGCTGCTCACCATTGGGGTGAAAGGCAACCGTGATGGTTCCGATATCGGCTTGAAACTCGAATTCTTTTCTTTCTAGCATTAGGTCCCAGATGACAGCTTTTCCACTGGAATGACTAATGGTAGCAAATTGAGAATGCATCTGGTCTGTTGCTAGATGATAATCGTAGCCGGTTCGTTTGGAGTGTAGTTTTTTGGTTCGTTGCATGGTTCTAGTACTCCAAACACGCACTCCCTCCAAACTCCCCGCTACCAATTGACTCTCATCCATTGAGAAAGATAATCCATTGATTAGGCCAGCCCCGGTTAAATTACCTATCCATTTGCTATCACTCAAGCGTCTTACTGAAATAACTCTATCTGCAGCTCCTGTGGCAACATAGGTGCCGTTAGTGGAAAAAGCAATCGCACGAGGACGGTATAGATGCTGATGCCATTTTTTAGGTTCAGCAACAGCGAATTTGTTCAGATCTTGTTGACTGTCCCAGACCTGTACCACCCCATTGGTGAGCAGCGTAAACAAGCGGCCATCAGGCGAGAAAGCAATACCTGTAACCTGCTTGGCTTTCTGTATTTGAACGACTTCTCCAGTTTGCCGGTCAATAATAAACGCATCACTGCCAGCGACCACGGCAATTTGCTGGCCATCAGCTCTATAAGAACTCGTTCTGGAGGGGCCGGCTTTCACTGGGTAGAATGCGACCGGTGAGAGGTTGGACGAATCCAGGATTTCGATACCCAGAGTCGTGCTAACGGCAATTTCGCTCCCTTTGGGAGAAAAGACAATTTCTTGAACTACGCCCGACCCGATCAGCTTCATCGACTTCGCTATTGCGGACGTCTCCAGGACTGTTCTTTGCGGTTCAACTGTTCTGGCGGTAGTTTGCGCCTGAACAATTGGATGTATGAGGGGAATCAGGGAAGCAAGTGTACCGAGAACCGCAAAGAGACGCATAAATCGAAGTATATTTTTGAATACCATTGAACGACCTCCTTATAGTTTTGAAGCCAAGCGGAAACGAAAAAAAACATAAGAGAGAGAAAGATAACCAAAACTGTAGAGGCCAATTGCAATGAGCAGGAATCCGCTTCCACCCGTTTCCCCGGTATACGCATCCGTCAGCGCTTTTAGTAAAAGGTAAATTGGACTTAATAATACTCGACCTGGGAACAGTCCCGGTAAGATCAACATGGCAATAATTATACCGAATGCAAGTAGGAGACGAGTAGGTTGTCTAACCGATGAGGGAAGTATCCGACTTGAAACAGCACCAACCATCTGTAACCACAGACTGGCAAGGGTGAAAATCAGGCCAAAGTTCAGGAAATCTATTAGGCGAATTTCTGAGTCGGTACGCTGGATCTGCATCACAAATAGAGGGGATAAAATTAGGATTTGCCAC
>JASMLX010000158.1 GCA_030748495.1 Candidatus Poribacteria bacterium
AGAAGCTGTTTCCGGGTCGGTTTTTAGAATCGGTTCTGTTTTCTCTTCCGTGTCAGGTGAAGAGTCTAGAAGCCTGTAAGCTTGACAATCTAGGCCAAAAATCTTCTGCTTTCCAGAAGCGGTAGTCCCATTTTGGACTCTATTTGGGCTCTGACAAGGAGGACAAATTTGATGTTCTATAACCATAAAAGAAACAAATTTGAGACTTTATGAAAGAGTGTTATCAGCTAACATTGGGCACTACCTATCTTTGTATATGAAATAGGTGTAGGGCAAGATTCCGATCGTACTGATTGCCGACAAGACAGATCATACTAATGAACACAACCCGAGTACGATCGCCACTGTTACAGAGAGCACAACCTGATGGAGCGTTTCTTCAATAGAATTAGGCCGGATTGGCAGGGAAGAGGAAAAGCTAATCTGCAACTTCATGTACAGGCTCATCTGAGTACGTAACATCATCTGGTTGGCGTGAATGTTAAAAGCCTCTAAACCTATAATATAGAGCTATCGTCTCACTTATATATACCAAAACGTATCGTGGGTGTATTTAGAGGCGAATAGAATCTCACCTATAAGGTAAGGAGACAACCCAATGAAATTCAGTTTTTCGCGTGCATTTTTTGGCTTGGCCATTGTGGTGGCATTAGTTTGTTATCCGGTAGGAACTCAAGCCCAGTCGATTAAGGATGGATTAGGAGGACACTGGACCTTTGACAAGAAGGATACTAACGCAAAGGAAGCCAAAGATGTTCTTGGAGAGCATCATGGAGAGATCAAAGGAAAACCTAAAATCGTCGAAGGTGTCGTCGATGAGGCGTTAAGCTTCAATGGCAAGGAAGATTATGTTATCATGGGTAAGGTAACAAAAGGGCAAGACTTGACGTATGCGATGTGGATTAAGGTCGATAAACTTCCCGGAGGCCCCAAAGTGATTATCTGGGATGATGATTCTAAGGGAGGCGGTGACTCCTGGCTGGAATTATTGGCCGATGGAACAGTTCAAACCCAGAGAGGTGGAGACGGTTTTGGGGTCTTTAAAACCACGACTCCCGTAAAAGCTGGGGAGTGGACACACCTCACCTTTGTGGCTGAGGGGAAAAAGGATAAAAAGTTTCTTTACATCAATGGAGAACTCGACGCCGAGGCAGGTGGAAAAATTAACAATCGCGACACAACCAGCCATGTAGTAGTGGCGGTTGGACACGACAGTAATGCTTTTATTAAACCCCTCTATTTTGATGGTGTCATCGATAATGTTGCCATCTACCTTCGTGCTTTAAGCAAAAATGAAGTCAAGGATAATTATGCGGTGGCCGCTGCTATCGAGGCACCAGGAAAGCTAGCCATCATTTGGGGAACCCTTAAGACGCAGTAATTAAATTTTCTTCTGCTAGCCGCCACCGGTCCACCGGTGGCTTTTTTATGCCTGATTTCTGTTGCGTTTTCTGCCACCTCGGCTAGAGTGTTTCTGTTTCATTACCATAGTAAAATACCTCCAATAGCGGCTGATAGGTTTTAGCCGCTTTTGTACCAGCCGTTTTTATATGTTACTTACTAGTTATCTAATTTGGCGGTTGAATCTGGGACATCGGCCGGCGTGGTCTATCATAGTAGAGATCGCTCTGCTTATTAGAATCAGGTAATAAAATAAGCCTGGAGAACATGTGTCCGGTAGAGGCTATTTCTATTGGTTGGAGACGGATAATTACCGGCGACCCTGCAAGGTGGTAATCCTGAAGTAGTCTCAACTATAGCGCCTAGCAACTAAAAGCCCTGTTGTTACAGAGGAACAGGGCTTTTTTGATGGCCTTATCGGATATTCTTGTAACTACAAGCTGTGGGAGTAATCAACTCAGCGAGAACATCAAATCCTTCAGGGCAATCTACGCCCTAGAACGTATCACAGGTAGAGAGTAATTCTTAAGACTCTCCGTACCCGGTAAGGGGAATTGGATGTGGCTGAACACTTGGTCGCTATGTACTAGGCACAGGCAACTCGGCAACGTATTGATAATCAAGGTTGCGTTGCTGCTGTTCTAGAATCTCGACAATATGTCTCCAAGTTTCACGCAAACCCCGGGGGCAATACGGCATATCGTGTTTGATTAGCTTGTGTAGTCGGCCAAGCTTATAACATGGAACTGCAGCGTACATATGATGTTCAGTGTGGTAGTTCATGTGCCAGTAGAGAAACTGGAGAATCGGGTTGAGGTAGATAGTCCGGCAGCAGAGGCGGAAATCCGGTACCCGGTCTTGAAGTCCTACATGCTGGGCCATATTACAAAGAAATTGTAACCACGATCCAAATGTTCTAGGAAAGGTAATTACGAGAGGAACGACCCAATAACCGAATGTCAGAGATACACCTGCGATCAGCAGGTGGCCAATTAGTACAATGCGTTCCCAGTTGGTGTAGGCACGGCGCCGCTCCGGGTCGGTTTCTGGGAAGAGAGAAGCGATCCACGGGTTGTTAGTATCGAGATAACCGGTAAAGTTACGGAACTTGCTTCTGAGCAGAGAGTCGGGATGTCGGAAGTTTATAATGCCCCACTTCCAGATACTTTTCAGGTCAACCTGCTGGGGTAACACCACCTCCTGGTCATCGGGTGAATGTAGAGTATACTTGTGGTGCTCGGTATGGCTAGCCCAAAACAGATGGTGGTTGTGCCAACCCAGAAATGAGAAAATACGGAGGAAAAAGCGGTTGAGCCACCGGGTTCTAAAGACCGAGTTATGAACCAATTCATGGAAGCCGTTGACCAGAAAATGCCAGAAATGTCCGTTGACGAACACCAGTAGCGCGGTGATATACCAAGGCCAGTGAAGCGACGAGTAAATGGCCGCTCCGGAGGCGGCGGCCAGCACCCCTAGAAAGCCGAGCGTCTGTGCGAAACCGAGAAAGTCGCTACACTTGTTGAGTTCGCGCAACACCTCGCGTGCGACGTGACTACGATACCACTTCAGGCGCGTCTTCTGGGACGAAACATTGTACTTTGGCCCTTCGGTTAGTATATCCTGATCAGAGAGCATATCCTGATTGGAGCGTATGTCCTGTTGATCGGTATTTTCATTCTCAACTGGGGGGAGTGTAGCCATGGTGAAACTCCATAGGTTAAAAGATAAAGGAGATATACGGCCAAGAAAAGTCGATAGGGGAGACTTTCAGGAAAAATAGCATACTTCATCTAGTGCTGCTTCAGGGCATCTTGCTGACGAAGCGACATCCTCAAAGGCTCTAGGTGACGGCGAAACTAATTCCTATACCTGCTTTCTCTGACGCCGTCTGAGGATTTTAGTCGCTATCTCTTAGTTCGCGTTGAGTTGTCCTACTCGATTCATAACGTAACGGTACAGAGACCAAACTAACTTTTTGGAGGCTACCTTGATGCCCATTGGTCTTCCCGTATTTGGGTTTGTTGTGCTGCTTGCCACCATTGCGGATTGTCAACGTACCACGCTATGGTATTTCTCAGGCCGGTCTCAAAATCAATTTCAGGCTGCCAACCCAGTTCTGGCCGGACTTTGGTTGAATCGAGTAGGTAGCAACGGTCATGTCCAGGTCGATCGGGAACATAGGTTTTCAAAGAGTTGGACTTATTGAGCGTTCTCAGCACTATCTCTGCGATCTCCTCCACGCTCTTTTCCACCCCACTGCCGATATTATACTTTTCTCCATGGTCACCATTACGGATAATCAGATCAATAGCTCGACAGTGATCTTCAACCGCCAACCATTCCCGCTTGTTTTGGCTACTCCGGTAAAGAGTCAACGGCTGGTTACAAATTGCCCTGGTGGTAAAAAGTGGGATTAGTTTCTCAACGTTTTGATAGGGACCGTAATTGTTGGCGCAGATCGAGATGGTAACAGGAAGACCAAAGGTTTCGTAGTAAGCTGAGACTGCGTGGTCGGCCCCTGCTTTAGAAGCGTTGTAAGGCGTGCGGGGCCGATAAGGCGATAGTTCATTGAAGGTCGCATCCGAATCGAGTGCTAGATCCCCGTAAACCTCGCAAGTCGAAATATGATGAAAATGAGAAATATTGTGTTTGTGTGCAATTTGGAGTAGCGTTTGTGTACCGATCAGATTGGTTTGGAAGAAAATCGTTGGGTTCAGAATCGCCCGACTGTTATGAGACTCAGCGGCGAAGTTGACAATCACGTCGGGTCGAAACTGATCCACCAGTCGGTCGATAAAATCGGTGTCCGTAACGTTCCCGAGCGCAAAATCGTATCGGTTCTCACATTTTTCAGCTATGTCCTTCAGGTTTTCCAAACGGCCGGCGTAGGTCAGTAAATCAAGGTTAAAAATTGAGTCCTGAAGGTATTTGTTCAGCCAGTAGCGGATGAAATTAGATCCAATAAAACCGGCTCCACCTGTTACTAGTAATTTCATGTACTTGAATTCTTTTTAAGATCGAATTTCAAAGGTGTTGAAACTCCTAGTTGATAGCACTGGGCTGGACTTGACAGACTGGACAGCGGCCAAAGCCGGACCTTTTTTCAAACAAGCGATAAACTGATCAAGTATTGAGGAGTCGGCTTCAGCCATAACTTCGACCCCTCCATCGGCTAGGTTCCTGACATGACCTTTGATCCCTAATCTTCGTGCATGGTCTCGGGCAAAAAAACGGAAGCCGACTCCTTGCACCCGACCGCTGATATGCAAATGTTGTCTCATGCTTTTTTAGCCTGTAGCCGGTAGGTCAAGACTGTCAAATTTACGGAAAAGAGCAGTAGGAGGTAGAGGCAGGTGTCGTGTTATAGTAACGCAATTCCAAAGCTACGCAAGAGTGTGGCGAGAGAGGTCGTTGGCAACAGTCAGCCGTTGTTGGCGGGTAAAGGATGTTGGCTTAGTGAAACCTTCGCCGGTTGGACCGGCGATGGTCATGGCGAGAAAACCCTCACCACCGAAACCGGCCGCGGCTACGGAGGCTTGGTTAATAACAATCACACTACAGTTCATAGCTTGTCGAAACCGGGTAACCCTCGACATGTCTCTGGTATGGAGCATTCCCGTATGACCTCGTCCGCCCTCTGCTCGAACTGCACCACTCAAGGCCTCCTCAAAATCCTGTACCCGTACGACAGGTAGAATTGGCATCAGATACTCATTGATGACAAAAATATGATCTGCTGAAACTTCAGCTAAAATAGCCAAGGTATTACTGGGTGCATTAATGCCGATAGCTTTTAAGATCTCGGTTGCATCTTTGCCGATATAGTCCTTCTCGTTGTCTCCGTCCAGTAGGTCTTCCAGCTTTTTGAGTTGGCTATTAGCCAATAAATAGCCGCCGCTTTGGGTCAGTTGACTGAGTACCTCGTTGGCCACCGACTGCACGACGAAAAGCGATTTTTCGCCGATACAAAGGAGGTTATTATCGAAGCTGGTCCCGTTGATAACCGACTCGGCCGCATTAGCCAGATCTGCGGTTTCATCGATCATAGCAGGTGGGTTTCCAGGACCAGCAGCAATTGCTTTCTTTCCACTGGCAAGGGCCGCTTTCACGACACTATGACCACCAGTTGCTACCACCATCGACACATCGTCATTGGACATAATCTCCTTGACCGTTCGCAGAGTCGCGTTTTTTACCGCCGTCAGCAGATTAGGAGGACCGCCAGCAGCAACAATGGCTTGATTAACAACCGCTATCGATTGGATGGTACTGTCGTAAGCGTTGGGATGTGGGCTGAAAATGACAGCGTTCCCAGCCGAAAGCATAACGATAGCATGGTTGATGACTGTCGAGGTTGGGTTGGTCGTCGGTGTAATCGAGTTAATAACACCAAAAGGGGCGTACTCGACCAAGAGGGTGCCATCGTCACCTGTAATAACTTCAGACTTCAGATCTTCTATCCCCGGTGAGAGATTAGCGGCGCCTTCATTTTTCTGGCGTTTATGATCGACAACCCCCATGCCCGTATCTTGCACGGCTAATTCGGCTAGAGGTTGGGCATGTTCTAAACCGGCCTGTCGAATGGCCGCAATCAACTCTTCTCGCTTCTTGAAGCCAAGTGCAACCAGATCTGCTTGTGCCTGCTTGGCTGCGGCAACCGCCTGATCTGCAGTGTTAAAAACACCAACTACGGATGTGGTGGTTGGCTCCGTCTGTACCGCTCCGCCACGGCGTAGCGTTTCGACTACCTCCGAGACGATCGCTTCGATCTGCTCCTGGCTCACCTCAGCCATCTATGCCTTCCTGCCTTCAGTTTGTCAGCAACGTTGGATATATAGATTTGATCCATTATCACCGGTAGGGTTAGTTATTGAGCATGGTGTCGACTTCAGCGTGTGGACGCGGAATCACATGAACGGACATCAGTTCACCGACGGAACGGGCACCTTCAGCCCCAGCTTCAGTTGCGGCCTGTACGGCACCTACATCACCTCGAACCAAAACGGTTACAAATCCACCGCCGATCTGCTCTTTACCAATTAGGGTGACGTTTGCCGCTTTGACCATTGCGTCTGCAGCATTGATGGCTCCGATCAAACCCCGGGTCTCGACCATTCCAAGTGCTTCTCCAGCCATAAAAAAACTCCTTCCAAGTCAAATTAACAAAGGTTGATAGTATCATATCCGCCTATTACCGTCAAGCTGAAACGGGTACAGACTAAGATAAAGGTCGGTTACTATTAGTTTTAAAGAGGCAGGTTGACAACCTGTCCCTCCTGGTTAGATTGGTAGATAGCCAAAATAATCTCGACGGCTTTTCTACCCTCACTACCATCGACTAAATGGGGTTCGCCTCGATCAATAGAATAGATTAAGTTCTCCATCTGCCGACGGTGGTTATCGTGGCTAATAGCACGCGGATCTGACGCGCCGCCCCCACCTGACTTTCGTGTAGCGAATTGGGCTTGAATCTCCTCGTCTATTGGTTGTGCCTCTTCAAATTCCCATTTGACGATGTCTTCGTCTTCCAAAACGATAGAGCCTTTAGTACCGCTGATCTCTATTTTACGCAACCAACCCGGATAGGCTGCTGTTGTGCCTTCGATCACGCCCAATGCACCGCTTTCGAATCGCAATACTGCGGCGGCCACATCTTCGACTTCGATCCGCTCATGTGCCAGTGTATCGGTGAAGGCTTGGAGCGACTTAACGGGGCCCATCAAATACTGTAAAAAATCGATGGCGTGGATAGATTGGTTCATCAGTGCACCACCGCCGTCCAGATTCCAGGTGCCACGCCAGCCACCACTATCGTAATAATCCTGAGTCCTCCACCACTTGACGTAAGCGTCTCCCAGTACCAACCGCCCTAACCGACCACTTTCAACAGTCTGTTTGACGACCTGGCTGGCCTCCGAAAAGCGTGAGTTGAAGATGGCACACAACCGAGTACTGTTCTCCTTACAGGCCCGGGTAATAGCATCGCAACGATCGAGGGTTATTTCCAGCGGTTTTTCGACTACCACATGCTTGCCTGCTTTAGCAGCCGCTACTGCGGGTTCCATGTGGGCACCACTCGGTGTACAAATGCAAACGATGTCGATATCGTCGCGCTGAAGCATTTGATTGTAATCCGAGTAGGCTTCAACCCCGTAACGGTCAACCAGGAGTTGTGCATTTTCTGCCTGTCGGGAACTGACTGCCACCAGTTGGCCGAGTTCCATCTCATCGATAGCGGCTGAGTGGAACTCGGAAATCATGCCACACCCAACGATGGCAAAACCATAAGTCTTCATCCTGACTCCTTCTCGTTTTGATACTGATTGTTACCCGTACATTTCGTTGATCTGATCGGCAAAGTTTTCCAAAATTACGTTCCGCTTCAGTTTTAGCGTTGGGGTCATCTCATCGGTCTCCTGTGAAAATTCACGATCAATCAACTTAAACTGCTTAACCTGCTCAAAGTCTGCGAAATCTGTACTATATTGGCGTATTTCATCCCGAATTAACCGATTGACCGATTGATCTGCCAACAGTAAGCTTAGATCTCCATCGTCAATTTCCTGATCTTGGGCAAAACTTTTGATAGCATCGAAATTCGGTACGATCAAGGCCGCGACTGTTTTCTGGTTATCGCCCAGCAACATGACCTGGTCGATATAATTGCTCCGCTTGAGTTCGTTCTCAATCGGCTGTGGGGCGACATTCTTCCCATTGGAAAGCACCAAGATATTTTTCTTGCGGTCGGTAATTTGCAAAAATCCCTCAGCGTCAAACTCGCCAATATCACCTGTATGGAACCATTTTTCCGGGTCAATGGCCTCTGCCGTTTGCTCCGGCTTATTGTGGTAGCCTTGCATAATGTGCGGTCCACGGGACAAGATTTCTCCGTCTTCGGCGATTTTGACCTCCACACCGGGAATCGGTTTGCCTACGGATCCAAACTTAAAAGCATCCAGTGTATTGACCGAAATTACCGGTGAGGTTTCGGTTAATCCATAACCTTCTAAAATTAGGATACCGGCGGCATGGAAAAATTCCGCAATCGATTGTGGTAAAGGCGCACCTCCAGAGACAAAAAATCGCAACCGGCCACCAGTTACCGCTTTCAGCTTGCTAAACACCAGTTTGTTAGCCAAGGCAAACTTAATTCCCAAAATTGGGCCTGGATTGCGCCCTCTTTGTTTCAGGGCACTAACCTTACGGCCAATACTAACCGCCCAGTGGAAGATTTTTTGTCGGATAGGGGGCGAGGATTCGACCTGCTTCAAGATGCGATCGTGCATCATTTCATACAACCTGGGAACACTGGCCATCACCGTGGGACGGACTTCGCCCATGTTGTCTCGAACGGTCAGTGGGCTTTGGGCATATCCGATACAAGCACCAGAATAGATGGCCAGATAATAGCCTCCCATCCGTTCGAAGATGTGGGATAGCGGCAGGAAAGAGAGGAATACATCTTCTGGATAAACATGCAACACACTAACACCCGCCTTGACATTCGATATCAGGTTATCGTGAGTCAACATGGCACCTTTCGGGTCGCCAGTTGTACCAGAGGTATAAATGATAGTCGCTAGATCTTCAGGTTCAACTTTAATACTGGTATTCTGATAGATCTGGTTCCCATTCTCTACTCCTCGACCCATTTCAATGACTTGGTCAAAGGCAATCTGATGTGGGCCATCCAGGTCTTCTGGTGAATCAAAAACGATCACTTTTTCCAATTCCGGAACATTATCAAAGAAAGCATTTACCTTCTCCAACTGCCTTTTAGTCGAAACGCAAATAATTTTACTTCCCGAATCCCGTACAATATATTCCACCTGTGCTGGAGTCGACGTATAAAACATCGGCACATCAACAGCACCCAGCGCTAAAACACCTAAATCAGATACCGCCCATTTTTGGCTATTTTCAGCCAATATGGCTACCCGATCTCCGGACTCAATACCGAGTTCTCGCAGGCCAAGCGCAAAGTTTTTGACCTGATCGGCGAATTGGTCATAAGTAGTGGATTGATAGGTCCCGTCGACTTTGGTTTGTAAAGCAGGAAAAGATCCTCTGCTCTCAACTGTATTCTGAAAAGTCTGATTAATCGTATTTTTCGAATCCGCTAATTGCTCAGCCACAGCGATCTCCTTAGCTCAAGGTGCCAAACGGTAAGGGCAATTCGCTCAGCATTGATTTTGACTTAAGCTTATACACAATTTAGTCTGGTCAATCAATAAACAACAGGTGGGTTAATTGTTGGTAATACAGTAGAGGTAGTTGTGACCTCGAAGGTAGATTTCGTCTTCAACAATGGCGGGTGAAGCCGAAAATCCATCATCTAACCGGTTAACAGTTAGCATCTCCAGACTTTCTCCGTGATTGAGAACAGCAATGTTACCGTCACGGTCCGGCAGGTAGATGCGCCCACCGGCCCCAACTGGAGAGGCATAAACATCGCCTATTCCTTCGAGTCTTTCAGGACCGTAATGAACTTTGCCCGTTTTAGCATCCAAACAGGAGATGACACCATTTCGATTCTTGATAAAATAGAGGTTATTGTCATACAACAAGGGTGATGGAACATAGGGGGTATCTTGCCCATAATCCCAAACGATTGAGCCAGAACTGGTGATGTCTCCACTAGCATCTTGCAAACGGATGGCAAGTAACGCATTACCGCGGAATCCGCTCATCACGTAAACTATACCACTTTCGTCATCCAAGACGGGGGATGGTATTACATTCGCTGTCATACCACCGACTTCCCATAGCACGTTGCCGGATTTTAGGTCGTAACTGCGAATCCGGTTGGTGGCGCTGATAATGGCCTGTGGCGAGCCCGTATGATCGGTAATAAACGGCGTCGCCCAAGAGGTCCTTTCGTCTCGATCCATTCTCCACAATTCCTGACCGTTTCTTTTATCCAATGCTGTAATGAAAGAGTCGCCTTCATGATCCCAGTTAACGACTAGCGTATCCTCGTAGAGGGCGGCTGAACTACCTTCGCCAAAGCTATTTCGAGTGCGCATATCACCTAGATCTAGCTCCCACTGCAGATTACCGTCCAGATCCAAGCAGTAGAGGCCAAAAGAGCCAAAGTTGGCATACAGATACTCGCCATCCGTGGTGGGAGAATAAGAGGCCCAGGTGGTTGTCTGATGAGGAGTGCCTTCATGTGGCGAGGTTTCCCGCACCACTCGTTCCCACTGAACCTGACCATCCACCCGCTTAAGTGCTAGCACCGTGAGTTTGAGTGTCAGTTTTGGTGCCTCATTGCGCTGGCCTCGTCCTCGAGGTTGTCTTTGAGCTGTTTCGAACAGTTGATCGAAGGGCAATCCAAAAAAGAGATCTTCAGATTTTTTCTCTTCCTCTTTGCCGGCCTTACTCTCTTGAATGCTGTTTTCGCTACTTTCAGGTTCTTCTGGTCGGACTTCGACCGCAGTCAAAACGAAGATCTGATCTTTCCAGATGATGGGGGTAGCGTGTCCTTCGCCTGGAATCTCAACCTTCCAACGAATGTTTTGATTTTCGCTCCACTCGATAGGTGGATTACTGCTTCCGATTGCCATCCCGTCGGCAGTCGGTCCTCGCCACTGGTGCCAGTACTGCTGATATTCAGGAGTGCCGGATTGTCGGTGATGGTCGGCCTCAACAGCGGTTATCCCCCCTAAAACACCTAGAACTGCGAGGCTAAAACAAACTAATCGAGCTAGATGAAATGATTGAACTCTGGACAAGAGACCGTTGCTAGATACTGTTTCTTGTGTTGTAAAGAACTTGAACTTGTAGAAGATGTAGTTTTGTAGTAGCATCAATTGTCAAACCGATCGAAAAAGTAGATAGCTGATGACTTTCATTGGTACTTGAAGCGGATTTCCACCATCAAATTACAACAAGGTTATCTCACTTTTGCAATTTTGTCAAGAACGGAATGCCGGTTTCCAGGTTAGTTATCAGCAGAAGAAATTCATACTGTATTTTAGTTTGTACATTTCGGCTTGACTTTCCATTAGTGGCCGTTTTACTCTTTTCCTGACTGCGATTGAGGATGGAAAGTTTACCATCGTCCTTGATCAACCAAGTGGGAAACCGAAAAGTATTCCTGTAGGTGTCAAGTATTAGCAGCTTATATACATTCTTTCTAAACAACTCCGGCTTGCTCCGATGCCACTCCTTGAGTCCTTGTACAACTCTATGCTGCCCAATGTTCTTTGGAGAAATATGAAGGTTGTAGATTGGCATGTGGTCGTATTGTTTGGGAGGGAGTGGGCTGGATTAGTCGCTGCTCAATCCCATGCTGAGAGCGCTCTGAGCCAATGGATCATTTCCTGTTGACTCCGGTTCACCGTTGGCGGTCAAATGACCCGTCAACTCCTGGCCATTATCAGTCCGGACTGTTGTGATTTTGAACCCGGCCTTTTCAATCCAGTGGTGAAGGAGTTTTGTGCCCCGAGGGCACTGTTGTCAGAACAGATTTCCAGAGACCGCGGCTGGCCCGATCAAGCCCTACCGACAAATATTTGCGTGAAACTTCATCTTCCTTTGGGAGAAGCAGTTGGGATCACACCAATCCAGGCGCATCATTTTTGAATGACTCAGGTGGAGCTTTTCCGCACTCCTCTCCTTCCTGTCCCCCTGTTAGCAGGTTAGAGGTTAAGATTGGAGATGTCGTAGCCTACCAGCAAGTGCTACAGAGCGGATAGAGTAGTGGTCTCACCAATAACCTCTTGAGTGACTGGCAGAAGATCATCCAGAGGCAGCAAGAGCGCTTTTCGCCACTCTACCAGGATGGCCTGCGGAGCATCATTGCGAACAGTGTGCATTCTTTTGGGTAATGACTTTGATCGATCATCTCCTCTCAACGCCCCCATTTAGCAACTATAGGTCTATGAAGATAATATTTTTTGGCCAGTTCAACATTAGAAAGATTGGAGGATGAATGTTAATTGTGGTAGCTGACATATTGTTAACAGTATGGCATTTCATCATTGTCAGTGCGCCAGCTTATGATGAGGTTCCTATGCGTCAACTAATAGCAAAAAATCGTTTAGGACTCTCCAGGCTCGGAATAGAGGATAGCTCCTTTTTGGTATCTGATCACACGAATCCCGACCCTAAGGAATTGTTAAGTATTCCCCTACTGCTCAATAAATTATATGACGTCATCCATCAGGCGCGACCAGATATTAGTCTGGGAACTGTCTACCGTAACTTAAAATTATTACACAAACTGAAAGTTGATTGACAAATCACGGCTTCTGCCCACCAAGAAAAGTGGCTAACAGGAACGGCCAATGATTATTGATCAAAACCACGTGGTTGAAATTATCGCAACAAATCTGGGAATAGAGGCACAACCAACTAGTCTCTGGGGTAAGATTGATTGATGACTTAGAAATAGAGCCTGAAGAAATAGTTCAGCTAGCTGTATTGTTGGAAGAGAAATTTGGGCTGGGGATTTTAGATCAAGAATTGGAAAGCATGGAGACGGTGGGAGATATTTACGCTATGTTAGAGTATGATTAATCCTGTATATTTTCCATAGTTCTAAAGACATGATTTCATCACTATCTATTTTTTTCAGGGATAAGCTATGAGCATTTTTGCAGAACGAAAAGCACCACTATCCAGATGGGGTAGTAGTGCGAACAACATCCGCAGTTGGCCAAAAAGGTATTGTTTGCCACCAATTGGTCAATGATGAATTGCCGGGTAATACTTCGAGCAAACATTTTAATCAACTATAAATATTTTTAGGTGAGAACAGATTAAATGATTACAACTGCCAACCGAGTGTACGTTACAACTGAATATCGCGCAGAATTCGAAGAACGCTTTCGCTCCCGCGCTAAGTTAGTCGACGGCATGCCAGGTTTTATTAGCAATCAAGTCCTTAGGCCTGTTAATGAAGAAGACCCTTATATAGTGTTAACTCTTTGGGAGTCCAGAAAACACTTCGAGGCCTAGGTTGCTTCGGACGAATTTGTTAAAGGGCATGCCCGGTCCGGGACTCTTCCTGCAGAAGCTTTTAGCCAACCAAACCATTTAGAGTTGCATGAGGTATTCTTGGATTCTTCCCGCCCTGACTTAGAAGAAGAGGAGTCTAAAGGACCGTTTAAAATACATTAGAGAGGGTTTAAAGAAGAAGTAACAGAAAAGGCCAATTCAGATGTTCAGGCATCCTGTCAATGGCTAGAAGCTATTTCAAAACTAAAGACAATTTAAACTTGCGTATCTAAAGGAGTTAGGTCTAGTTTTAGTTGGATCTA
>JASMLX010000159.1 GCA_030748495.1 Candidatus Poribacteria bacterium
CTCGAATCTGACCCTTTTAGGGCAGATTCGAGCCGGTGTTGGCCTGAATGGAACCTTCAATGGCAAATTGGACCTAAAGGGATTACTACTCTTGGCGCAGATATTGCTCTGATGATCTTATTATTGATAATTCATAACCTGAGCATACAATAATTCACTTATACAGGAGCACTAATTACACAATGTGCATGCAAATAAGACTTCTATTCTCGCTAACCTACCTTCGTCCTCTTGGCCTACTTTCGGCAATTGTCGTCTGTATCCTTAGCTGCAGCCGCAATCAATCGACAGACGGAGTATCCGATGTTCTGGTAGAGTCGACACCGACAGAAGCCACACCGGTTGCACCGACACAAACGATCCTAAGCGGTATCATCGTCGGTCCAACGGGTTCTTTCCTCGCCGGAGCGAAGGTTACTTATGAAGCCAACACACAAACCACAAACGAATTTGGCATCTTCAAGTTTGAGCAACTCACCCCCGGAACCGTAGTTAAAATCACTGTCGAAGCCGAAGAAATGGAGCCGAAAATCGTCGATGTAGGACCAGTTGAAGAAGGGAAAACAGAAAAGGTTCAGATCAAAATGCAACAGAAAGCAGAGAACCCACCGAAGCACGAGGATAAAATCGGTTCTCAGGTTGGAGATATTGCACCTGATTTTTCGCTGCCAAATACAGAAGGGAAAAATATTACTTTGGCTGATTACCGGGGGAAACAGTCCGTATTGTTGACATTTCATCGGGGTAAGTTCTGACCGGTTTGCTTACCTCAGCTGGTACAGCTGTTAAAACCGAGTCACCAAAAAGTACAGGATCTAGGGGGAGAAATTATCGCTATCAGTCAACAAACGGTGGCTGATAACCTGGCTATTGCTAAAGCAAACAAGTTGGCCTACCCTAGCTTGTCCGATGTCAAGGCCGACGTTATTCGAAAATACGACGTTCTCGATTTTGCTAACGTGCCAAAGGTAGCTTTCTTCGTCATTCATAAAAACGGCAAGATTCATTGGCGTTCCACACATAGTGGCAGAGATCCCAACGATCTGCCCCAAATAGACGAATTGCTGAATGTAATCAACAAGATCCAATGAAGCGATTTCTGGATGCAGGTTGCACACTTCTCCTCATCAGCATCATTTTATTCAACTGCGACAGTACTTCTCTCAACGAGAATGATCTGGTCGCCACTGATGAAGAACTGGTATTCGCGCCCAATTTCCACCTGTTGAGCACCGAACTGGAGACTATTTCGTTGGCTAAACTGAGAGGTGATGTCGTATTGCTCGATTTTTGGGCTACCTGGTGCAAACCCTGCCGGACAGAGATGCCCATTTTCAACCAGTTATATGCTCAATACAAAGGTCAGGGGCTGCAGGTCGTAGGAATCGCTGTAGACAGCGAAAAGATGACCGTAGTCGAGCCATTTGTTACGCAGTTGGGTATTGACTACACCATCCTCTTTGCCAATGATCAGGTGTTGAAAGCGTACGAGATTGCTGCTTTACCTACGGCAGTCGTGATTGATCGGCAAGGAAACATTCGACGCAGGTTTGAAGGTGCTGAAGGGTCAAAAAGAACCTATGAACAGGAGATTAAGAAATGGTTTTGAACCAATTGGTTAAGGTTGGTCGATTCGCTTTTTTTCTGCTCTTCTACCTGTTTTTTGGTCAGTTTGGCTGTTCGTGGCAGATGATTGACCAGTCTGAACTTCAGCTCAACTTGCTGGTGGAAACCGATGCTTCACCTTCATCCACATCACATGCCAGCCCGATTTTAACTGAGTTTGAACAACTACAAGAAGCAGGGGCTGAGACCGATTCCTCATCCGGCCAAGCTGCTAGTGTTTGCGCCAATGGTATTTGTACCATTTACTAACTGGCCTTTGCCGTCTGGGCTCCTAGTTTGTTATTTTCTCTGTTGTGGACCGTGGATTCCAATTCAAGCCGAATATCGAATTCAAAACAGTTTTCACTATGACGATCACCTTGAGTTTGGCCTCAGTGTCGATCCCAACACCAGCCCTTTGGCGGGCCGGGAGGGCTATCAACTACCTGGTTTTGTTAATCTGACTCGGGGAGAACTGAACTGGTCGGGGACGTTATCGCCCCGGTTAACTGCTCAAGTTTCCGGGCAGGGGCAATATCAGCGCTACTTCGGTACTAAAAACTTACATAGTTTCAACGGTAGTATGGCCCAGTTGAATAGTCGATTGCGCATTGGTCTGACTGACCAGTTACCCGATATTTTGCTCCATCATCAGTTGCAACGCTATAGCCGAGTTGATCCTGCCTTTGACCGATGGGAACAGTTTCTGGACTTGGGTTGGGGAAGTATCCTGAAATATACTTACCATCAGAAACGGTTTGACGATACCGCAACCCGGAGAGAAGATTTTCAACTGGTCGGTTTTGACCGACATCAGTTTGTCTTCGATTTGCGTGTCCGATTTGGGCGTATGCTACCGGCTAAATTCTCGTATCGGTTCGCATATCAACGATACCAGACCAATCTGAACGAGTTGGTTCGCTTGATTGCTCAATTGCCTCGCTTAGGGGAACGGGCTGACCATCAGCACCAGTTCTTATTCCGTCTGCCCTTTTTAGCTGCTAATCGACTTATTATTCAACCGGCGTTTTCTCACCTAGAGAATCGTAGCAATACCCCATTTTATGATTACGCCATCAGCGAAGGTCGATTACTGGGTTTTCTTCGCTTGCAGCAAGGGCAGTGGCTTCAACTACTGATTGGTCGCCAACATCTGCAATTTCCCGCGAGGATAGATCGGAACCGAGCCGGTTTCCGGCAGGATATTCAATGGCGATTGGAAGGAAAGATGAGTTGGCAACTTTCTTCTCATTTGACGCTAACGATGGACTGCCATCGGTACCGAAACCGGACCAATAATACTAGTGACCTGCTGACATTTCTTAATTTTGAGCGCAACCGTTATTGGCTGACGATCGAATACGCGGGTTAAAACCCAATCTTCGACTGCTGATTGAACGAACCACTTCCATAGAATATGATTAAGCAAATTGAAATGACCTTCTCCCTTACCGTCGAAGCTTTCACTTTATTACATCCGAGGTTCTGGAAGCACTTGGCCAACTGCCCGAAACCGGGATTTTAAACATATTCATTCAACACACACTTGTAGGATTGACGATTAACGAAAAGCCGACTCAACCGTTCGTCAGGAGATTCTGGAAAGCTGACCTCGTGTTGTTCTAGCAGGCAGTAGAAACCTATTTAAAGAATTCGCTGATAAGGGAAAGGTGTTAGAATAGGCCTAACTCCCTGACTAAGCGAAATCTCGCCCTCTAAAGGGCTCGCTCGGTACGGCAACATCTTCGTGCCGTGTTTGTGTCCAACTGACCAATGGTAAAGGACGCTCCTTCGTCGCTTGTAAAGGCTCGTGCTTCGCACGGCTCTAAGGTAATTAAGGCGATCCTGCCACACAACGAAACCCGATGGAGTTGTTCCCATGGCGCGGAGAGTAGTTGATGCGGTAAGCCACACGCAGGATATTAGAATTGTTGTACCAAGACCCCCCGCGCAACACCCGGAAATGTCTGCTACTGTTGTACCAATCCTGACACCATTCCCAAACGTTGCCGGCCATATCATACAAACCATATTCGTTTGGCCTCAAACTGCCGACAGGTTTCGTTTTCCCTTTCCCACCACTCCAACGGCCAAAGCAAGCATAGTCACCAGCAACATCTTCATCGTTCCCCCACGAGTACTCTTTGTCAATTAACCCGCCTCTAGCGGCAAATTCCCATTCTTCTTCGGTTGGTAACCTTCTACCTGCCCACTTAGCATAAGCCGTTGCATCGTACCACGTCACAAAAACCATTGGATGCTTATCAGTAGGGGAAATCTCATAAACTCTATTCCAATTAATTGGCTCATTCGGTACATAGTTAGACGACCTGAGAAATTTTCCAAACTGTCCTACTGTCACCTGATAAGCATCCATGTAAAAAGCATCATCTAGCTGAATCTTCCTTTCAGGGATGATAGTTTCAGCCATAATAAGATCACCAAACTTGTTATAAGTAGCAGCTACTGCTTCCGCAGGCACAACACCCCACTTCTCAGGAATTCGAACCATCATCGCTCTATCTTTCTTCCAAGTGATCTTTCTAGCCTTAATGCTCTTCAGTTCCTCAGCATTTTCAACTACTACCGACTTGCAAGCGAACATCTTAGCCTCAACCGCTGTTCCCTGGTGGATGTGGTCTTGAATCACTTCCGGCCAGATTGTCTGTGAGCCTCCTGTCGATGGCAACTATCGGCCAGAATCAGCCCTTCTTCAATAACCCGATGATACTGCTTGATGTTTAAATATGTCAATTTCGGCTAAGAGGGTTTTGATTTTGTCAATCAAGAGATAAATATCTTCCACAGGAGTTGATTCTTCTAGGGAAATCTCATATTCATCTAATTGTTTCTTTTTTTAGCTAAAATTTCTTTTCTTGTTAGGCTCATATCTCGTTGTTCCTCCAAACTTCACCGGACACCGATTTCCTCTTCTCTACCGCTTGGCGATAATAGGCCTCGATCTGGGCATGTAGACTGGGAGGAAAGACAGCCAGCACTTTATCTAAAGGTCACTCAGCCCTCAACCCACCTTTTTCTATCAGCCTACACCTAATCCTTGGTGATCGGGAAATTACGTCTTGCCCAGCCATCGACAACTACATTACCCCCAGCACCATTTCCGCATCGTAGCCGCCCTGCATATCAACAACCTAGGTATACCCGAGGGCCATCATCATCGTGGCTGCATGCATGGATCTAACCCCCCTCAGGCAGAGGGTGATAATTTTCCTGTCCTTGTCGAATTGTTGTTCTACCTGCGATGAGAAATCAGGGTTGGGGACTAAGCCCGGCCCCATCGGGTTTTTCTCTACTACAGGAATATTTACTGCGGCCGGAACATGCCCGGCGGCGAATTCTTCTGCCATCCGTACATCCAGGCAGATATAGCCTTGCTCGGATTCGAGGAGGCCCCTGGCCTCTTCCAGATCAATTCTGTTGACATCCATCGATATTGTACCTCTCGAGTAAACCTGGCAATATAATGCGACCAAGTGGGGTCACGATGCAAGTAAAATTCGCCAGCCACGCAGACTAACCCTATTAATTGATAGGTTAATTATTAATAGGATTAGCACCAATAGTCTCAGGTTTAACTGACAAACCTTTTGCATAGGCTATCTATAGACGGCTGATAGTTGCTTCAAGCCTCTCCAAGATGGGCATAGGGCGGCCAGCCTGAGCTGCGGTCAGCCGATCGTCGTCGACGGGGCCACCAAGCGTAAAATGGTAGAGATCCTGGAAGGTGTGGCCTTTCATTCCAGCTACACGGTGAGTGCTGTCGTCGAAGAAGCAGCCAATGCTGGTGGAGCGTATGTCGAGCGCTCCCGCCTTGAGGTAGAGCAACTGGCCGATCAGGCCTGCCTCCCAGTGAAGGCGCTTGTAGAAGGAGGCGCCACGGGCCTTGAGGGCCTCTTCGAACTCCGCCACCATGGCGACGGCGCAGACCCCATCGGCGGCGATCGACTGGCCGCAGCTCAGGCCAGCCACCGTACTCCGCACATCGCCCTCGGCAAGGAGGTAGAACGAGAGGTTCAGCGGGCACGAGGCCTGGCGAATCCATGCAGCCTCCGGGGCCAAATGGTTGTAGAGATTTGCCGTATACCGCAGGGTCGCGAACGAAGCAGTCGAGGCCGGGTTCGAGTCCCTGCACCCGGTGGACGAAGACCAGCAGGTGTACGTGGGGTCGCCAAGGGAGCGCTGAGAAGGGGACCTGTCCGGGCCCAGGCAGCGTTCGAGCCAAGGACTCCAGGTGGATCCCGGTGCAGCCTGGTGGTGGAGGCCCTCGACAGGACCACAGACGAGGTAACCCTCGGTCGGATGGAGGTTGCCGCTGAAGGGGTTGATGCGGAAGGACCAGCGGGCCTGGTCAAACTCCTTCCAGACGGAGAGGCAAGTCCGTCCTGAAACAGCTGTGAGATCATAGTATGTGTCAGCGGTGCCGGCTCGACCTGACCTTCTAGCAGGGCGGTCTGATAAGTGGGCCCCTCGGCCGGGTCGCGGAGCACTAGCTGGACGCGCGGGGCACCCTCGAAGGTGCGAAAGGGGTCGGGCTAGGTGTCCCGGTCCATGAAGCCGAAGGCTGCTCGGAGCGGCCTGGATAGTGCCTGGTGCGATCGTGATAGTCAATGGTAACTTGGACAGGAGCAGCAAGAAAAGGGCTTGCCGGTGGGATCGGTGTGTGGCTTCTGGCCGAGGATCTTTCGGCTGCGACGAAACATCAGTCTACTCCCTTAGGCCAGTTGCTGGCGTGCCAGGTTTACTCTCCTCAGAGAAGGCCCCGCGTCCGGTGCGCGATTTTGGTCTCTGCTTAGATTAGCATAGGTGGTGTGTCAATGCGAAATCCTATACATCCAACGAAATATCTTTTATTCTTTAGAAAATATCGCCCTGGCTCTAGTTTAAATTGATCGGTTGCAACTGGAGGTTCAGGCGACCACGCGAACTCAACTCAGTTATACTAAAGCCCTCGATTATCTGCAAATACTCCCAAATTATTTTAACGCCCAAATACCAGGTCTCAATCCCATATAAATGCGCATAACCACCATGTAACATCCAGATAACACCCTTCCAATGCTTCAGTCAAGGACGAACAATTTAGTCGAAATTTGTAACCGACGACGTACTCGTTGAGAAACCGCGTCAATACTCATATTTAATGTGCCGGTTAGTAGAATTAGTAAGGTCGCTTTGTCGAGTTGATGGTCTACAATAGCACTGTCAATATAAAAACCAAGCGTATAAATACCAAGCACACCTAAAATAGCTGATTCCCGTATTATTACCTCCCAACGATAAAACAAAAATGCCAAAAATTGGCCATAGATTCGTGGTAATACTTCGTAAAAATAACGATCGATATAGCGGAGTGGCCTGTCGATTTGGGCCTGAAGACGATCAGCATTGTTGCTCGTCAAAAATGCCAAAATGGCTCCGTTATGTAATAAAATGGCCCACACAGCAGGTATCATTGATGGTCCCCACAGTTGAACAAACACATAAGCCAAAAGATACTCTGGTGTAGTACGCAAGACAACTAATACGTATTGGGAAATTGGTCGCATGGGCCAACGGCTAAAGTGACGGCAAGTAAAGGGAAACACGAGTAAAGCGAAAAATCCAGTACCTGCTAGGACAATCTGTGTGAGAATCAGAGTATTCCAAACACCTTCTACACCTTCGGTGATTAAGATGTCTTTTATCCATTCTAGTACAGGAACTAGGGAAAAGTCTATATGGTTGGTTCCTGACCATACACCTACACGTCGCATAGGCCATGGGAGAATATCAACGGTGAAAAATCGGAGGACATTGGCCCACGATACAGTCACCTCCCGTGACAATAACGTGAATGCTCCCACAACATAGAAAGGTGTTAAACGGGGTTTTAACCAGTATTTGAGCGACGCAATTAATAGATAGAAAGCGTACAACAGTGCCCAAGCCGTCTGGTAGGTGCCTTCGCGAAAAGCGGTTTCTAGATGATAGCCCAGCGTCGGTAGACCAATGAACCCGAGGATGGCACTAGAACGTAAGGCACATTCAAATCGATAGGTGGTGTAGTGTTTCGCATCTGCATAGATGACAGGTAAAACACCATATATAAACCGACTTATTACCCCCGTGCCAGTTGGAATGCCTACCAGCGGTTGTTTGTCTGACTCTTGAACAATTTCTGCATATACCTTGGCAAAGATGCCAGCATAAGGAATCGCAATAGACAAAACCCCACAAATTGGGTTTAAGCCAACAATGTTGAGAAAGAGAAAGGCCCAAAAGATTTCGTGTATGGACCTTATAAAAACACAAAATAGCCGAATTGGAGCCCAACTGAAACCAAAGGCCAACCCCGCTCCCAATACGACCCCGATACTGGTGCCACAGAAAGCAAATACAACCGTATTGAGTAACGCTGTTTTCAATTGCCAAAGTGCTGACAAGTCTGGTTGAATAGCTCCTAATGCAATCTGCCCGAGTTCAGTCCATGGGTGTGAAGTCGTAATTTCTAGATCAGCAAAAGGAAGGGATAATAAAGCGATAACGACAAAGATCAGGCTGGTTCTGAGCATGTCGAGGTTTTAGGGGTTGTAGAGTGTATCCAACATGGTCAATGTGACGTGCGGTGTAGGTTGATCAAACAAGATTTCACCCTGTCGCAAGCCGATGATTCGCTGAGCATACTTCATAGCAAAATCGACGTTATGTAGAGACATGACTATCGTTTCAGCATTCTGACAAAGCAGGTCAAGAATAGCTCCTGCTTGCTGAACATCTATGGATGAAATGGGTTCATCTGCCAACAGGAGATTGCCGCCTTTGTACATAGCGCGGGCAATAGCCGTCCGTTGTTTCTGTCCACCTGACAATGTTCCCGTCGTCTGGTTGATTTGTTGTTCCATATTCAAGTCCGTTAGGATCAGCTCTATTTCAGTTAGAACGGTCTTTTGTGGTCGAATCAGGTTTCGCAAGTTGAAAAAGGTCGAATTCCTGTCTAACCGCCCCATATAAACGTTGTGCAAAACCGAAAGCTGTGACACTAAGGCATAGTGCTGGTCGACATAAGCGACCTCATTCAGTACATTCTGATAGCCATTTAGAGGAAGTTGACTTCTCTCGTAAAGCAGACGCAAAAGCGTGGTTTTACCCGCACCGCTAGGGCCCATTAAAGCTATCTTCTCGCCTTGACGGATTTTGAGCGTGATGCGTTTCAAGGCAACCTTATTTTGGTAATCGGCTCTCTCATCCACTAAATCAAATAACAATGGATTTTGAAGCTTATCAGACTTCACTGTCGAATGATGCCAAGTTCTATAGCTGTCTCCAATATTGGTTGGTACATCTCGTTGTCAGCAGAAATGAAGCTGGATCGGGGGAAAGAGTTTAGGATTTCAGGGGCTTTTAGCTGAATCAGAGCTTGTTGGACTGCTTGGCTGAATCCTTGACCATAGGTTCGGTCAACGTCGCCCCGAATTGTCCAATTGTAGTCTGGGTAGGAAGGTGTTCGCCAGATAACCTGTAAACGCTTAGGGTCTACTTGTCCAGCAGAAACAGCCTTTTGCCAGACTTTGTAATTGATCACACCTACTTGGTAACTGCCTGATTGAACCAAAGCTAGCGTCTTGGAATGATCACCGCTAAAACCAACCCGCTTAAAAACTTCACGTGGGGGCTTACCTAAGGCTTTTTGGATAAAATATTCAGGCATGAGGCGCCCGGACGTTGATCCTTTAGCACCGAAAGTAAACGTTTTGTCCACAATATTGAACGGGAAGCATTCAGTGAAAGAAAGGCCTGTGTTCGTATTAGCAATAAAGTAGGTGATGAAATTGGGGTCTTCTTTCCCTTGTGCGATGGCTTTGGAGTGCATCACTGCTAGACGCGCTTGAACCCCTGACAGACCACCAAACCAAGCTAACTGCACTTCGTTATTTTTAAAGGCTTGAACAGAAGCACTATAAGATTTGACCGGTATGTATTTGACCGGCACCTTCAGTTCCTTAGCTAGGTAATCGGCAATTTTGCCAAACCGTTCTTGTAAGCCAGCGGTATCTTGGTCTGGAATAGCAGTGAAGGTAAAGTCTGCGCAAATAGCGTTTAGGCTGTAACTGTTTAAGCAACTATATATCGCTATCCACAGAACCCATTTTGACCAGTCATCGATTCTACTTCTCATTCAACATTCCTTAATCGTTCTCTAATTAATGGATGCTTATCCAAGACAAGCTTAGCTCAATCAGGGGCACTGAATAAGCCACATTAGATAATCAAGCGGACAAATTTAGCCAGCAGTATCCCTAAGTTTGATATGAGCATTGTCATCTGTCGCCCAATGGGAATATCAGTAGTTACGACTGGAGGTTTACTCGGAGTGTCCGATCCATCGGGAGCGAAACGCCATATCTTGCAAACTGCGCATACTTTGGTGGCACATCCCGTGCGCCGAATGACTATTTCAGTCTCAGTAATAGGAGTAATAGACTTGGTGCGATTTCACTCTATTTCACCTGATGGATCAAATTTGGATTGGTTAAGGGTTTCACTATACTCAGTATACAGCGTGTGGTATCAAAACGACTCGCTACCAACAAGGGAGCGCAGTAAAAGTCGACAGCCAAATATTGTACAGAAGCCAAAATCGAATGTCAAAAACTTGCTGACAGTCTATGTATTAGCATCAATCTCACGATCGCGGACAGGTTGCCATCGACGTGTAGTTAAAGCGGGTAATTTCATGACCATTTTCTATCGATAAAACCGGTGTTGTCAACCTCCAATAGTGGTTTCCAAATATATTTTATCTATTAATAACCAGTTGTTACGCTTAGAGGTGAATCGGTCTATTAACCCAGCCAGAACAAAAAATCAAACTCGGCATCCTCTGTTGCTTCAGTTTCAATATTAATCTGTGCTATTGCTCATGCTTTATCCCAGCGAATAAGACCATTCTCATTCTTTAAGGCAACTTGAATTAGTTCAGGAACCGCCTGTTGGCATCTGGCCTAATGACCCTGCGGCTTGAACCGTATTACTAAGCAAGCCCATTTTTAATGATAGTTCATGAAATCCTGGATCAACCGCAATTTTCCGTCCTTCTCCATTACCTATTCTTCTTGGCATTTTGCGACCGTCCAGAAACACCGTAAATTGCTTACTGTTATGAGTCCATGCTGAAATCCTTTTGATTTTAATAATCTGTGGGATAACCATTACTTTTCTATTTTTCCCTAACTTTTCGGCTTTTTGTTTGAGATGGTTTTTGTTGTTAGGATTATTAAGTATTAAGAAATAAAAGGTAAAAGTCAAGCGTTCTGAATTGCGATTTAAGGCTAATCAGCTATACACATGCAGTGCCGACTGCCTCCCCATCTGGGCTAATTGCTGATGTGTCGGGGCAGGGGACAAGATGGACATGCCAAAAAGGTTCAGGAGTCCCAGAAGCAAGTACACTATGATTGGAGGAAAGATTGGGAGTTATGATGCGAAAAATTAGTTGGGTCTTGTTGTCTTCGTTGGTGTTTTCAGTTTATGTCAAAGATGAAAAAGAGGTGGTTATTGGAAGTGCTGATGAGTTTTATGGAATTGAGTCAGTTGTTGTGAAAGAGGGTAAATTAATCAGACCGAAGAAAATAATTTGGAAGAAAGATGGAGCGTATTCCTGCTAGTCCATCAAAGCCAGTTTTCTACGTGGATAGCACGGAGGTCACAGTGGGTCGGACAAGCAGCGTTAGCCACGTTCTTTACCACTGGCAGAAAGATAGTTGTTACCAGTTAGTAGGGCCTTTAATCTGGCCATCAGCCGAGAGTGTCCGCGCATTAGATCGAAAAATGGTGTTTTATCCGAATCGGCCGAGAGTTGGCTAAGGATCTTGGTCTCTGAACAGGTCTTAGGTATTTGAGTATCGGTTTGTTGCCGACTGGTGGCAAACTCGTCGCAAATTTGAGATAGATTGTCGATAAAACAGCCCCATCGATCTTGGCTATTTCGAGATTGTTCCTCGGCTAGTAGGAGGGCTAATTCATACAAATTGGTGGTTAAATGGGAGTTATTGTCGATTGTTTGCAATGTTTGTTGATGCTTGGCCAGTTGTAATTTCATTAGATTTATTACTCACAGGTCATTCTAGATTCGTTTAGTGTTAATCAAAGCTGGATGCTAGGAGGTATTGCCTCCAGCGACCACTGCTAGGAATAAGAGAAGCCTTTTAATTTGTTTATGTGCCAACGAACAAGGCTTTTAGCGTCGCAGCAACGACTGCCCGAGATCTTGGCTAATTCGATTTCGTGCCGTTTCTCGCTCATAGAGCATGGTGTCGTTGGACTTAGTCGGGCGATTTCTGTAAGTTCTTGCTTCAGCAATCGCGTTCCGCCTGTTGATACCAAGATGGTGATTTTGAAATAGCCAACTTAATTCACTAAGCACTCACTGATACCCGCGCGAAGGATAGCTGGTGTAGGAGGATTTCTATTTTCTTTGACCTCAGCTGTGATTTCCTAAACTTTCTGATTTTATAAGAATTATAATTCAGCAATTAGGTCTTTCAGTGATGGGATTGCCAGTGATGGTTCATACGGAAAATTGGTTAAGTCTTGCGGTTGGGTTGATCCACTATAAACCAATATTGTTCGGTAGCCCATTTGTAATCCACCTAAAATATCCGTTTCCATGGTATCACCTATCATGGTCACCTCTTCTGTTCTCAAATCTAGCTCTTTGCGTGCCATTCTCATCATGACCGGACTGGGTTTACCTAAACTCAACGCTTTTCGATTGGAAGCTGTTTCTAGAAAGGCCACAATAGAACCACAACCGGGCCGTATGCCTCCATCAATTGGACAATTAGGATCTAAGTTAGTAGCAATTAATTTAGCCCCCTCCATAATCAGTTTCAATGCTTTTTCCAGCACTTCAAAATTAATTAACCGTCCTTCACCTACTACCACATAATCAGGATCGGTGTCGTTAATGGCGTAACCGTGATCATGAAGGGCGGTTAGCAAACCAGCATCACCAATCACATAGGCCGAGCCAGCCGGCTTTTGGCCGGCTAGGAAACGGGCGGTAGAAATGGCGCAGGTGAAGATATGCTGGATCTCAACGTTGATGCCCAGGTTAGCTAATTTTAGGACCACATCACATCGACTGCGTTGACTGTTATTAGTCAAAAATAGAAAGGGAACTTCTTTGTCCAATAGGGATTGAATAAAGTAGTCAGAACCAGGGATTAGTTTGTTACCACGATAGATAACGCCATCCATATCAATTAAGTAGCCACGTTTATTATCCGGTTTAGAGGCCAGATTTATGTCAGTTTGGACAGAGACCTCTCCTTGGGTTGTTGCTAAGTTCATTTCTATTGGTCCTTAGATGTAAGAAACTGGGACTTTAGGTTGGAGACCCTGGCGGCGGGAAACCCAAGTGTAGGCTAAGTTTCTCTGGGAGAGAACGGTGATAAATTTGTTGTTTTGAGTGATGACCCAAATGGTGTGTCGGCCTCGTTTCTCTGGGTGGATTTTGTAACTAGGGGGTTCAGGGTCGGGGTCAATGGCTAACTGTGATTCCATGATCAGGCTCCTAATGGATAGATTGAATATGTATTTTCGAGTCAAATAACAGTAAGTCTCGAAAATTGACAAGCGCCAAGTGTAACTGATTAGGTGTTACGAAATTATTACGAATAGATGTAGAATTGGTTAAATTTAAGCAGGATGGAATTTTGAAATGGATTTTTATTGTAAAGAAGAAAAACGACGACAACCTCGGATTTGGGGGCCTAATGAGCCATTATCGGTTATCCTCTACTATGTCAACTTATGAAGCAATGAGGTCACTCGGAATGGTTAGACATACA